>JAUWOA010000106.1 GCA_030612365.1 Candidatus Thorarchaeota archaeon | reverse complement strand
AGATGGCACCTCCAGCTCCTTGTGCCAAGAAACGCTGTCCTTGCCTAGGAAATCAAACACAATGGAGTTGCTCTTGAATGTCAGATGTTCAGCTCTGAGTGTCGTTGCACCAACAGTGTCCGCCTCGTCGGGATCCTTTTCATCACCCACACGTAGACTGAGGTACTCAATCAGATAGCATGCAGCAGCAACCATTCTTCGCTTTGGTTTATCGGAATGCAGCCCCTTCATTATATGGTCACGGATAAATTCCGTTAATCGGCCCATTCGAAGAGCCTTGTTAAACTTCGCAGCTTCGCGCTCCTGCTTGATGGGAGTGCTATCGTGCAACCAGACATACTTCACACTGCCAGTGAGCTCATCCATCCACTTAGCAATCCACATGGAGTCATGAGACCACTCAATCGCCTTCCAGTGACCTTCTGGTATCGACGCATCGGGACTAAGATTCAGCGTGATGTCCCTATGTGTGACCCCTCGTTTCCATCTCCCTCTGAAAGGATGTTTACCCCTACCCATGAAAATGCCCGAGGGTTCCGTCTGGTAGTTTCCAAGCTCCATTCGCTCCCCATCAACAATAGCATAACCAAAGACCTCTTTCAGACGCTCGCGCTCAGATTTCCTTGATTCCCGCGCGGCCTTCTTCTCCTCCTTGGTCATTGCCGCTTTGGCTGCACGTTCTCTCTCAACCACATCAACTACTTCGCTGAAGTCTACCTCTTCGACGCTGAGGCTTGGCTTGATCTGGAGTGCACGGCTGAAGTCGTTCATGAAGTTGCCTGCAAACACAGGATCATCAACATACGGAGTACCTAGTTTCTTCACCCAAGCGACTGCCATCTCTTCCTGCAGCTGTGAGAGGGCTATCTCTTGACCTCTTGCAATGATTGACAGCCCGTGAGCTGAAGGTGGTTCTAGTACAAGAATGCCATTGTGCTGTAGTGATTCCATCAGGATGCCTCTTCCATTGCTAAGGTGGGATGTAAGGACAGATATCTATCAGGCGGCTCGCGAACTCCGCTTAGAGTCGTGGTCAACAGAGAGTGAACAAAAGCATTGTGCTAACGGTGGCCCACCGGGAACGTATTCAGGAAAAATCGTATCCCGATAATGGTGCGACTGCAGGGAATTGGCTTGGCATCATCCACAGACTCTGCCCAGCAGGAATATGGTTCGCCAAGCCTCATGTCAATCCAACTGTTGAGGATCCTGCAATGACTTCCCTGGCCGCGTGACTCTCAATCGTCCGCTGTGACATTCGTCACGGGCCCAGGTTCCCAGATTGTTGAGTTTCGTAATGAGGACTAGGCCAACATCGGACAGTGAGTATTCAACGCGAGGTGGAACTTCATCAAAGCTCTTGCGAAACAGGATGCCAAGCTTGGTCAGCTCGGATAGCTTCTTCGACAATGTTGAGTCACTGATCTCTCTCTTACTGAGGCTCACCAGCTGCTCTCGTATCTCAGAGTATCTCATATCGGACCTAGACTCACTCAGGACAAGCATCAATGGGATGGTCCAGCGACGCCCAAGCAATTGAACAACACTCAAGAGTGGCGCAAGACAGGAACCCGCGGAAGCTGTAATATCACGCATTCTTCACACATCCGAAGCAACTTGCCTAAGGCGTAGCGATAAGTTAAATCCGATGCATATTCTCAGCAAGTGAAGGAGTCCTACAATTGAACAAGTGCAAATGTGAGAAAGGCGACCACCACAAGACCATGACCAAAACGGAGAGAATCAAGCATCTGGAAGATTGCATGGCGAGTATCATCCACAAGCTCGACTGCGTGAAGCAGGAATTAGGAGAACTAAATGGATAGGCAGGCTTTCCCGGTTCTGGCACCATGACACGGTACAATGGCATGAGAGATAGTTACGGTCATCATGTCTAACAAAGAAACATGGTGACCCAGCTGCGGAGAATAGCGTTTCTTTCACGTGAAGCTGGGCGGGGCAACGGTGGAACACAGAAGTCCGTAGACGCGGTTCACTCACTACTTAGGAGAGGAATGGTGCGCCTGCCGGGAATCGATTCCGCCTTGGCGGCTTGGAAGTGAGGTGCTTAAGTCTTATCTGATTTCGGGCCATAGGTATAGTGAGGTTCTGCCATGAGTGGGAGTTCAACGCAAAGGCAAGAGGAGAACGAGAGATACAAACCTCTGAGGAATGAGAAGCTCATCATTGTAGGGCTTTTCGCGCTAGTCGTCGGTTTCATGCTTGCAACTTTTGGTTCTGAAGTAGGTTACCAGACCGGTAATGGCCTCATCATCTTGGGCGCATTACTGGTGCTTATTGGTATAGCTAGATACGTGTCCAAGAGGGTTTCAGATGAGGGTTTCTGGTGGACATTGAAGACAGGGCCGTTTTCGAAGCCAGTCTAGTCGATAGTTTCAATCGCATCCGTTACAGCAAGGCAAGTATGTGAGAATAAGTGGTGCGACCGCCGGGAATCGAACCCGGGTCACCACCTTGGACGGGTTTCTAGGATGACCACGTATCCTTGATATGATGCTCGACTTGGCTCTTCAGTGCGCTAGTTCTGGAGGTGTACGTGATGTCTGCCAGAGGATTCCAAGTGAGAAGATGCTTCTTCATCCCCAGAGGTACGCCAACATCGTACGGAGTTCTGAGAATCCTGACGGCACGGTCCGCGCCGATGAATCTCAAGTTTCCCAGTGAATAGCCGTCAGCATCAGTGAAACGAATCTTGCCTGCGTCCAGTGTGCCTGAAACCTTGCAGATCACACGAGTGAACTCCTCCATGTGGTCGGCAACTCCCTCGAGATAGCCCATCATATACTCGGCAAGGTTTCGGGATCTTGCTGGCATGTCGTCCCCTTGTAGGGTTGGGAAGGCTGCATACCTGTAGAATCTAATCCACTGGAGACGGACAAGGGCATCAACGCTCCGCGTTCCATAGCGAATGTGCCCTTGGGGCTCCCACTCAACAGATCGAAAGTCCACTTCCGAGTATCCACATGTTTCTCCTGAACCATAGGCAATCGACACACCATCAAGATTCGCAATCATAAGCGGCCGGATTTCGTGCTCGGTGCGAACCCATCTCGCCGCTTCAGCTTGTTCATCGAGGGGGATGATTGTGGTACTAGCTCCTGCGCCGCCTCTGGTCAGAACACATCCAGCCACGTAATCATTGCTATATGGAAACCTCTCAAAGACGTACCACCGACAGAGGTAACCCTTCTCGTCCGGCTCAGTCGAATCACACACAATCCCATAACGTACATTGTAAAAGGGAAGCTTGTCCATCTCTGGCTTCTTAGACATGCATTCGACCTTTTCCAATAGATTGGTGAACACCTGCGACATGTTGAATTCCGAAGATGGGAGTTTCTTACTTTGTGACGCGCCCAACTGAAGTAGAATCCATGGTCTTACACTGTCCCAGATATGGAATATCTCTCCCAAGTAGAACTGTCGCTCTTTGACGTCTTTCCACATTCTGTGAACAGCGGCCAAGATTATGAGAAAGTAATTCCCATAATGAAGAAGCAGCTTGTCATCCTCTGCTGTGAGGGTTTCCAGTGCAAGACGCGCTCCTCTGGATAGCCCCCATTCCTTCACATTTGACCTACGGTAAGAGAGCCATTTCCATAACTCGCTTGAATGACCATCTTGCTCATGTATGCTTCCAAGCTTGGACCCTAGAGCCTTGTCTGACTCACCGCTTCTTGTTTCGACCTCGAAGACACTCATGAGCCTTCGGAGGTATGATTCGAGGCTCCACGGTTGCGGAATCTGCCTGAGGACAGCCACCGCTCTTATCATTCTGTCAATTTCTGTTCTCGCAGCACTGTCAAGAAGCAACGTTTCAATAGACAGTTCTGATTCATGTGGGGGAATAGGAATTGTCTTGTAAGGAGCGCTGTGAAGTCGCACATTCCAATTTTTGCGACGGGCGCTGATTTGACTAACAGGGTGGTACTTGATGCTCGCTTTTCGACTCTGTACCGCTCGTATTGTTGGGTCACATAGCCCATCATTGAATGTTATGCGCGAAAAGAGCCCGCGATAGCCTGATGTTCGTTTCTTGTCTTCCATCGAACACTTTTCTACATGAGTTCGCAGAGGGGGTTTCATGATTTTGGATGAACCATTAGAGAAATCATCCTCCTTGAGTAACAAGACCCAAGGGACAATGCTAAGAAGCTGGCTGAAATCAAACGTTGAGAGGATGTCACCAGAATACGGACCATGATTAGTTGCTGAAGAGATTCTATGGGATATCTGGAGGCCTTCTCTCCCAGGCTTCGCATCCACACGGAAACGGCTGCCCCAGCCCCTAAGAACTGCTACCTCAACAATTACCGGATCCTCGACTTCATCTGGAGTCAGTTTCACGATTTGACGGAAATGGTCACCATACGATGATTCGCTGATTCCTGGAGCTGGAGGAAGAGGGAGGTTCATGACTATCTCATCAAGGTACACCTGCAGAGGTGAATCGAATGGAATCGGTCTGACTTGACGTTGCTTGTACAATTCTGACGTATTCGACATTGGGATGGTTGATTCAAACCATATTGTCGTTGAATCGGAAGTCCCTGTGGCTTCAGCCAGGTAGACCCTCAGAGTCTGCAACAGACCCTGAAGATTTGATGGTGTCATGCTCCAGAGCGTGTCCATTCCACTCACAAGGACTAGATCGTACTCTTCGACTTCATTGCTGAGATAGTCAAGAGATGGAAAATCGCCACCTTTGAAGATGGCGTCATGAATCGAGCTTGCTAGATTTAGAAATCTGACCTGATTTAGAAAGTCCCGGACGTGCCTTCGAGCGTTTCTACTTGTCGTCGACTCATTGGCTTGTGTTCGGACGAAGGCCCTTCTGAGTGTTTGATTTGAAAATTCTCCCGCCAAATCTATCCAGAGAATACTCTTGCTTTCTTGTTTGAGTGCCATTTCGCGAGCATACTCAATTCCGTGCCAATATCTAGCAAGCCACGATCCCGACTCAGCGGCGCCTGCTCCCCGAGTGGATACATACAGCGTGAAATGCCGTTGGTCTTCTATTCGGTTCTCAAATGGATCAAGTTCGTGCAGACATGTTAGCTCACTCGGGAGGGGCAGAGATGAGGTCACATTTATTCCAGAACGAATCTCCAATGGTAAGAGCACTATGCCCATTCGAGGAGTATCTCCTGACTTGGATTTCAATGTGAACAGAGCCCTGGGATGACCAATTGTATTTTGTTCACTATCTGTGTCGGACTGGATCCGAATCAGATCCTCCCTCAATTTCTCATATGTTGAAACTGCAAAGCTCTTGAGATGCCTGCGGATTCTAGAGGGCGTTTCTGTTCCATCACACAGAAGGATACCACGGACGATCAACTCGGACTCCTCTGAATCGTCCTTGGTCAGTTTCTGATAGTCTTCCAGAAGTCCAGCCGCGTACAGGTCCAGCTGACGACTCTCTGACCTAGAAGGAGTATTCTGAATGATTTCTTCCCATTCCAATTCGCTTGGTCTTCTCTTGTACTCGGCCTCGTCTGCAACAATCTTGGACGTGCCCTTAACCTTCCGGCCCACAATGCCATAGTCATACGATAGCTTTGTCTTCAGATCAAGGACCATCGCGGGACGGTACGTTCCTTGGGGCTGTTCTTCGTCCTCCATCCAAGGAATGTCTGGTTGGCGCACGTATAGAACGAAGTCAGCCTTGCCGCTTCCAGATCGCACTGGGACATCAGCCGCCAGGATGTATCCAGAGTTGTCACACGCGACAAAGTCACCACCAAGAACCACCGTCCTGTTAGTGAATGGGCGCACTCGACCCCAAGAAACTCTCTTGTGGAACCGGGTCCCAGCCACTGATGCGGAATCCAGAATCCTCTTTGTGAGGCGTTGAGCATCCCTGTCACCAATCCAACCCTTTGCGATTTTCTCTCGAATCCGTTTAAGTTTCGGAATATCTACATCTTTGGGAATCAGGTCATCAATCGATAGGTTGTATCCCGATTTCGTCTCTTCCTGACTCAGTTTCTGGGTGACTCGCAATGGACGCCCATTTCTCATTCCATAGTCTGCACGCAATCGGATTAGGATGTCATCAAGGATTTGGTTGGCTTCTCTGATGAAACCGTTCGTTCCTCTTCGTCTGCTTCCCAGCATTCTCTGACCAGTGTAGATATGGTCCAGAAACGGACGCAGTCGGAATATCAGGAGGTTGATGTACTTCTCGGCTTGGCGCATTGGGACTGCTAGGATGAAACACTGCCGACACAATTCTGATACGTGAGCCCTAATCATATCAACAAAATCCAGAGGCTGGAGTGTTGGGTGTGCCAGTATCACCTTTGGACTCCGCCGACTGCCCAAGTACCCCCACCCGACCTTCTTCGTGACCCTGCCGTTTCTCTTTCTGTATTCGTAGTCCACTCGGACAGCCGTGGGGAAGGGATAACGAGTCATAGCCAAGAAGCGGAGCCGTGCCCCTGCCAGGTTCAGTAGCTGATTCATCGGGCCGATAGATCCCTCATCCCAGGAGTAGACTCGCTTGGCTTCCGTGCTGCCGTAAAGAGCTGTTGTGTTGAAGGTCATGTAGTGTTGCTTCTTCCGGAGATACTTCTCGACGTTGCATATTGGTATGAAGTAGTTGTAGTCGCCTGTTGCCCTCAGCTTCTTGCTCTCGTTACGATACCATTTCCAGGTCTTGAGAGCGGCCTCGTAGGTTCCAGGTCGTTCATTCTCCCCTCTCTTGATCATCTCTAGGATAGCGATTGCTCCAGTCCGCTTTGCCTGTGCAATGACCCTTCCGGGCCTTCGGATCACTGCTCTCTGTTGTGTCATACGTC
>JAUWOA010000125.1 GCA_030612365.1 Candidatus Thorarchaeota archaeon | reverse complement strand
CATAGTCGATGCCTATTTATTATGGAGATTTCCTGCGAGTATCGCTTTCGACAATCCACTCCTCGGCCCTGCCGCTGAGAACGGAGGACTAACGATTGGTAGAGTACAATAAGGTCACGGATGAAGTTGTGAAGAAGCTGGTCGCAATATGTGGCGAGAAATACGTCACGGACAGCGAACCACTACGTTACAGCTATATGGCAAGAGGCATCATGGGACTGGAAGCCGTTCTTCCTGAGGTCGTAATTAGACCTGCAAACACTGAGGAAGTCCGGAAGGTCCTCATGGTAGCTAACGATAACCTGAGCCCTGTCACTCCCGCTGCAGGCGGTCTGAGCGGGGGCTTTGCGTTGCCGGCGATTGAGCCGGGCGGCATTTTGATGGACATGACACGGATGAACAAGATGGAGGTCGACACAGAGAACCGAGTCATGATAGTTGAGCCTGGCGTGAGATGTGGTGACGCTTGGCGTATCTTCAAGAAGCGATGGCCCGATTGGGCACCACCGATTCCTGACGGGGCACCACCCGGAGCTACCATACTTGGCGATGCCATAGAACGTGGCTTTTCACTGGTGACTGGGAGGTACGGACCGCAGGCTGATATGATCATGGGTCTTGAGGTAGTCTTACCAAGCGGTGAGATGTTCAAGACCGGCTCGTGGGCCCTTGATGGTGCGAAGGCATTCTATAGGTGGGGTGTCGGTCCGAATCCTGATGGCCTGTTTCTGGGTTCTCAGGGCTCGATGGGCATCATCACCAAGGCTGCAGTAAAGATTGTACCTCATCCACATTTCAAAACGATTGTCGCGTATGGTGGCGATAGCTGGGAACACATTGTTGAGCCGGCTTGGGAGATTGGCAAGTACGAAATGGGGATTTCCGATAATACCGTCATGGTCCAAGGAGGCAACTGGCCCCTTGTGATGACCCGCTGGCCCAAGAGCAACGTGCCGCTCGATTACGAATTCTACAAGAAAATCGGCATTGACGAGTACTGGATGAACTCGGAGGTGTGGGCGCACTCCCAGGAAGAGCTTGACTTCACGCTGAAGAGGATTGACGAAATCTACAAGGACTACGAGGTCAAGAAGAAGACAGTGTGCAAACAGCAGCAATTGCATCCCAAACAGATTGCGTCAAGGCTCAAGAAACCGAACCTGATTGCAGTTCCATACGCCCTGTACGAGGCAGGGTTCTTGTTCATTACTTGGTACTGCCCATGGCTCGAGAGCTCCAAGATGATGGAGGAGTACTGTGCAGCGATGGAGAACTATGGTTTCCCACCAACGATGTGGGTGGCGTCCATCGACCATGCCAGACAGGCGATTGTGATGCCTATCCTGTGCTTCGACAGCTCTAAGCTAGGCATCTACGATAAGATTCGTGAGTTCAACATAGAAACCACGAAGAGCTTCTTGAAACAGGGCTGGATCAATTACCGACCAGACCCATTCGTGCATGCTCCCATGACATTCAGTAAGTCGAAAGACTACTACCGGATGCTCGTGAAGTTCAGGAAAGTACTCGACCCGAATCTCATCCTACATCCAGGGCGACTGGCCATTCCTTGGGCATCTGTTACAGATAGTCCAAGTCCACTGGAGGGCGAGTAGGAAATGAAAGCACATCCACAACAAAAGTTTCAAAACACAACCTACACACGGAGGCAAGATTCCAATGACTAGTCTTGAAGAACTTCGCAAGATTAACGCGCGTTGCATACACTGTCGAGCCTGCCAGTATGCCTATTCTAACGAGCCGGATAGGGAAGGGGCAGACGAGGAGTACACCGGTATGATGCTGTCATGTCCAGGCGGCAACTTCTACGGTTGGGAAGGCTACTTCAACTCTGGCAGGATGTGGATGGCTCGAGCATTCCTTGAGGGCGACCTCAAACCCAGTCAAGAAATGCTTGAGGTCGTTGAGGCATGCACGACCTGTGGTCTGTGTGCTGAGCAATGCACAAACTACATTGATACGGTCGATATCATTGAAGAGCTGAGAGCTGCCATTATCGAATCAGGCGTTGAACCTCTAAAACGACATAAGATGATTGGAGATCGGGTTCTTGAAGAGGACAAGAGGAACCCCTATAACGACCCGCGGAGCGACCGCACAGCTTGGCACGATGGGTCTGTTGATGACAAGAATATGAAAGTCGCATACTACGTCGGCTGTACTGGAGCATATAGACAGCAGGGCGTTGCCAAGCACACTGCAAGCATTCTGAAGAAGTTAGGTGTTGACTACACTGTCCTTACTGAGGAGGTGTGTTGTGGGTCTCCAATACTACGCACTGGTCAGAAGGACATCTTCAAGAAAGTCATGAATGAGAATCTGGAGATGTTCAAGGACTTCGACTTGCTAGTGTTTTCGTGTGCCGGATGCTTTAGAACGTTCAAAGTGGACTATCCAAAGCAGAGTGGCAAGCCTTTGCCCTTCAAAGTCGCGCATACGCTGGATATCGCCTATGACCTCATCACTGAAGGTAAGCTCAAGATTGAGAAGCCCTACAACAAGAAGGTCACATGGCACGACCCTTGTCATACTATACGGCATATCGGGCTCTCAATTGAGAAGGAGATTCTTGAGAAATCGGACAATTGGTTGCTTGACAGCAGGAAAGCGGCCAAGGCGAAGGAAGCCTGGTATGAGCGGCCCAGAGAAGTGATTCGCGCTATTCCGGGAATGGACTTCCGTGAGATGTACAGGATCAAGGGCAACAGCTTCTGCTGCGGAGCAGGGGGCGGTGTCAAGACACAGTTTCCTGACATGGCCAATGACACTGCGAGAGAGCGTGTTAAGGAAGCCGCATCAACCGGTGCGGAAGTCCTGTTGACCAGCTGTCCCTTCTGCATAACTAATTTCAACGATGCCGTCAAGGCGTTGAAGAAGGAAGAAGAAGAAACCGGCAAGGATTTGTCGGCTATGGGTTCGAAGCTTCAGATTGTAGAGCTTCTGGAGCTAATGGATCAACTGCTTGACTAGTTGAGTTTCTGGACTGGGTAGGACTACTCCTGCCCGGGTCCAGCCTATTCATGATTCACTGACAATGCTGGACAATCTTCCAGTGTAGTGTAGATAGTTGACAACCCAAATCCATCCGATCGCGATAAGCGCCTCAGCTAGCTCTCTAATAGCGGTACTTGCCCATGCTTGGAAGATGGTCAAATAGCTCACGACAGAAAGAACAAGCGTCAAGATGGCAAGTAAACGCAACTCTCGGAATCTCAACCAAGCGAGCCCTGCTATCCCCAATGCAATTGGAATTGACAGGAAGAAACCCAGTGCTGCCAGAACGTGAGGCAATGGGAAATCTTCTGAGAAGACTCCCACAGAGGCTAAGAATATGCACGTTGCCATGAATGCTATCATGGCCATCTTTGTCGGCCAATCATTCAGCATCCGGAAGAATGACACAGTGAAGTAGAGCAGCAAAAGCCCTCCTGTTATGAGGCCTCCATTGAAAACTACTGCACTGAGAATTTGGAAATCTCCAAGGTCTGTTCTGAACCAGCTACCAAGATCACTGAGTGGATTCGATTGCCATGAGAATCCAGGCAAAAGCAGAGCGGCGACTGGTATTGATATTAGTCCTATCAGGGGCCCCAGAAAGCCCGCAAGGTTGGGTCTAGGAATGCCAGTTAGCTTCTCACGGAATGACACAGGACCACCTCATTTGAGGATGTTCGCGAGTTTGCCAGTGCGGTGTAAGTAGACAATCCCCCAAATCCATATGATGGCAGTTAGAGAAGTCAGAATCTCAGGCAAGGCTACACCTGTCCAAGGCATTACTCCGGCAATCGTTCCCCACCACAAGTAGATTGAGATGAAGGGCAACGCGAGTGATATCAAGGCAAACCACCAAAGCTCTCGAAACCGTAGCCAGCTAAGACCAATGAACCACATGGCCCACGGGAATGAGAAGAAGAATCCCACGGATACAATGTAGTGAGTGGGACTGAAGTTCTCCGAGAAAACACCAATGGCTGTCAGAAACACGGACGCTATGATATATGGGATGATGCCAATCTTTGTTGGTAGATCAGTGAGTTGGCGAAGGAGCCAAACAATGTAGTACACCATCACCGTTCCAGTGATAGCCAATCCTGCATTGAAGATGATCGCGCGTACAACTGGATTAGGACCGATATCGGTGCGGGTGTAATGCCCCAAGTCGCTCAGTGCATTGCCAGTCCAAGAGAAGTCTGGTGAAATGAGAATCGCAACTGCAATGCAAGCCAATGCAAGAAGTGGGGCTATTGTAGCAATGAGGATTGGTTTCGGGACCTCCCGAATCTTCTCAGATAGCGACATAAAATGTCCAACAAACAATCCTGTATTTGAGTACTCCTACACATGGCGATCTGTCTGCATGTTTCCCGAGCAGTTCAAGCCAAGAATTCATTAGATGGATTACTCGTATTCACGCCACCCACGTCCCCCAGCTAATAGAGGAGATGAATAAGATACCAGTGCCATTCAAAGTCCTGCAATTCGGCCTTGGAACCATGGGCAGGATAATTACGAAGACACTCATGGACCGAGGAAACCTTGACCTGATTGGGATCGTTGATGTCAACCCCGAATACGCAGGCAAGAGTGTCGAGGAAGTTCTGGTTTCGGGTCACAAGACATCCACATCGATCTTTGACAGTTTGGAGAGCGCACTTCACGTATTAGGAGATCAACCCGCCGATATTGCCCTGATTGCAACGTTGTCCTCTCTTGATGACATTGCTTCGTCAATCTCAGATTGCTTTGAAGCCGGGATGGATGTGGTATCTCTTTGTGAAGAGCTATCATATCCTTACATTCGCCATCCCGAGCTCTCACGAAACCTTGATAGATTGGCTAAGAAACATGGGAAGACCGTTCTGGGCACCGGCATCAATCCTGGGTTCCTGATGGATATTCTTCCCATATGCCTTTCAGCTCCTTGTCAGAGAGTAGATACGATACGCGTGACGCGCCGCTTAGATTCCAGCCGTAGGCGCACATCATTCCAGAAGAAAATCGGTACGGGCATGAGTCCAGCGGACTTCAAGACGGCCATATCTGAGGGCTCAATTACAGGTCACGTAGGCTTGGTGGAATCCATTCGAATGATTGACGATGCCCTGAATCTGGAGCTCGACTCTGTAGTGGAGTTGCCCCCTGAACCAGTGATTGCATCTACTGGCATCATAACATCCGTTGCAGACGTGAAGAAAGGGTATGTCATCGGATTGAAGAGCAATGGAGTGGGTCGGAGACAGGGAACTGATGTGGTAACCCTGAGCTTCATCGCACATGCAGGAGCGGAGCCGGAGTTCGACGAGGTTTGTATTGAAGGTTATCCCAAGATAGTCCAGCGCATTGAAGGAGGAGTTCAGGGCGACCATGGAACGGTTGGAATGATCCTGAACATGATTCCCTTGGTTATTGAAGCTCCACCTGGTCTCTTCACGATGAAAGATCTACCGTGTCCACGAAACACACAGTCGTTCTGGAGAAGCGACTGACAAGACCTCAAGACAATACATTGCCAAGTCAGGTGAACAAGAATGCTTGAGAAGTATAAGCAAGTA
>JAUWOA010000036.1 GCA_030612365.1 Candidatus Thorarchaeota archaeon | reverse complement strand
ATCCACAAGCGAGAGATGGAGAAGGAATGGGCGCGACTGTACTTGGGAGGTTCAGGTGTCGCGGCAAAGATACTATGGGACTCAACCGGACCAGACACAGATCCGCTTTCACCGGACAACGTGGTTGTCGTTGGCACTGGGCCACTTACAGGTTCTATGTTCTCACCTTCGGGACGAATGATGTTCGCAGCAAAGGGGCCACTCACAGGCGTCTGGGCTGAAAGTCATGTAGGCGGATTCTTTGGACCGGAGATGAAGTACGCAGGTTTTGACTTCGTGGTGATTCATGGCAGGTCGCAGAAGCCCGTGTACCTCTTCCTCCGTGACGGCCATGCTGAACTTCTTGATGCTTCTGATCTTTGGGGACGCGAAACTGATGTCACCACTCAGATGATTCGAGAGGAGCACAAAGACCCCGCTATCGAAACTGCTGTGATTGGAACAGCAGGAGAAAACTTGGTATCGTACGCCAGCGTTATTGTAGATGTCTATCGTGCTGCAGGCCGTTGTGGCATTGGAACAGTTTTGGGTTCCAAGAATGTAAAGGGCATTGCGTGCAGGGGTTCACTTGGCCTTGAGGTCCATGATATGGACAAGTACCTAGAGGCCAACGCCGAGGAAATGGCCAAACTCAATGACCCCCTCTGGACTGCATCATTGGCTTCTTTGAGGAAGTACGGCACAACTGACCTTGTTGCCATCATTAACGAGATAGGCAGACTGCCTACGAAAAATCACTGGACAGGGTTCTACGAGCAGGCTGATGATATCGGGCCTGAAATAATTGCCGAGAAATACCGAACGACTCAGGAAGCATGTCACGGCTGCGCTATTGGATGCAAATACATCTACAAGGTGAAGGAAGGCATATTCGCAGGAGGGCCGGCAGGAGGACCGGAGTATGAAACACTCATGGCATTTGGTTCCAATTGTCTGAACAATGATGTTGAGTCCATATTCCATATGGGTACAAGGTGTGATCTGATTGGGATGGACACGATCTCTTGCGGCAAGACCATTGGCTTTGCAATGGAGCTCTGGGAGAAAGGTATTCTGACAGAGAAGGACACCGATGGACTAGACCTCTCGTGGGGCAATGTGGATTCCATGGTCAAGCTTGTTGAGATGATTGGCAAACGCGAGGGAATAGGTGACATGCTTTCCAAGGGCGTGAGGAAAGCAGCTGAGATTATTGGTGGGGACGCCTGGAAATATGCGGTACATGTGAAGGGGCTTGAGGCTTCAGGACAGGACCCGAGAGCGCACCAGTCAATAGGTCTCACGTACGCTACCAATGTGAGAGGCGCAGACCATCTCAGGAGTATATCCTGTATTGAAGAATTGGGCTATCCGGAGATTGCGAGTGCGAGATTCGGTGCGGAGAAAGTCGATGCGGTACTGGACATAATGTCACCAAAACATAAGGGTGAGATTATCAAGGACATGGAGGACCTTTACGCGTTAGTCGACTCCGCAGTCATTTGCAAGTATTCCACGATGTGGCCGCCAATTTACTACTATGATACGTTTGTGAATGTTATCTCGCCGCTAACGGGGATGACTGAATGGTCTGATACGAAGTATGTCAAGCAAGCGGCTGAGAGGATTAGCCATCTGAGGCGCGCGTACAACCACAGACTAGGAATCACACGAAAGCAAGAGAACCTACCTCAAAGGCTGCTCAAGGAAGCTATGCCCACAGGACCATCAAAGGGCGGACTTCCTGACCTAGACGAGATGTTGGACGAGTACTATGATTTCAGGGGATGTGACAGGGAAACAGGATTCCCGAAAAGAGAGAAGCTTCAAGAGATTGGTCTCGACTATGTTGCTGACGACCTAGCGAAGAGAAAGATGCTTGCTAGAGGAAAGTAAAATGGTTGACCTCAGTGTCGAAATCACAGGTCTTACTCTTAGGAATCCTATTCTTACTGCTGCTGGGCCTGGGGCTCGTGACGGCGAAACTCTTCGCGCGGCTGCAAAAGGTGGCGCAGGCGGGCTCGTTGCAAAGACTGTAAGTGTGAGCGCTGCAAAAGTGCCCACTCCGAACATTGTTGCAGTTCGCAAAGGAAGAGCAGGCTCAAGACGGGGCATCCTCAATGCAGAACTATGGAGCGAGCTGCCAGTTGAACAGTGGCTTGACAAGGAATACAAAATCGCATTGGACACTGGTCTGCCAGTAATTGCTAGTCTGGGATACACTCCAGAAGATGTTGCTAGCCTCGCGCCGAAGATTGAGAAGGCGGGAGTCCATGCGCTGGAATTCAGTACCCACTACGTTGGGGGGCATGTCGAGATTGCAAAGGCGTTGCGTGAGGCTGTTGAGATACCCATCTTTGCAAAGCTTAGTCCGAAGGTAGATGTTGTCGAGGTAGCCAAGTCAGTGGAACCTTATGTCGATGGAGTGGTCGCGATAAACTCACTGGGTCCATGTCTAAGAATCAATATAGAAACCGGTAAGCCCATGCTGGGGAGTGAGTCGGGCTATGGTTGGCTAAGTGGGGCATCAATAAAACCAGTAGCAATACGGTGCGTGGCAGACATCGCCCGGGCAATCCGAAAGCCTGTAATCGGTGTGGGAGGAGTTAGCGACGGAGAAGACGTGATAGAGTTCATCATGGCCGGAGCTTATGCTGTTGAAGTATGCACAGCTGCAATCCTAGAGGGGCAGACTGTGTATGGCCGCATTGCATCTGAGATGGACAAGTGGCTGGATGCGCATGGTTACGACTCAGTAGAAGATGTGCGCGGGTTGGGGCTTAAGCACCTCACAAAGAAGATCGTTTTTACACCACCTCCAAAGGTAGACATGGAGAAATGTACACTCTGTGGACTCTGTGAGAAGTCCTGTGTCTATGAAGCAATATCAACTGACAAAGAAGGACAGGAACTACGCATCGACAAGTCAAGATGTCAAGCTTGTGGCATGTGTATCTCGGTCTGCCCACATGACGCCCTGAGCTACGACTGAAGGGGCGATGTGTTACAAGTACATGATGTCATCGAGTCCAACGGTCAATCGTTTAGGCTTTCGCGTGGTGACTGCATAGTCATTCTCGATTCTGACGCCACCATGAGCCTTCAGGTAAACGCCGGGCTCAATCGCCACAACATGACCCGCAACGAACCCCCGCTCCCGATCATAGAAGCTTGGGTTCTCGTGAACTTCTAAGCCAATCCCGTGGCCTAGACCGTGCGTCATTCCCTCGGTGGCAGTAGGATTCAACCTAGTTGAATCAAACCCGTGCTTTTTCAATGTTTGATAACAAGCCATGTTTACTTCGTCAATGGGCGCGTCATCAGTGAGTGCATCAACGACTGCATCTGAGGCAGCAATGACCGCCTCGAACATTGCGCGCACTTTCTTATGCGGCTGTCCCTTGACTACTGTGCGAGTGACATCTGCCACATACCTCTCCTGCTTCAGCCTAGGAAAGACATCGAGGATTATGGGAACTCCAGCTTTAAGCACATCCTTTGCGTTTCCGAGATAATGCCAATCGAAGCCCTTCTTGCCCACAGCGGCAATCATGTCCTCTGCTGACTCGGCTCCGCTATCCAGCAAGAAGTGCTCAAGAGCGATTTTAATGTCCCGCACGGTCAGAGGATTGCCCTTCAAAAGGAGCTGTTTCTTCGGTCCCACTTTGGACTTCTTGATCATCTTAGCGATTTGCTCGATCGCGCTGATTGTAGCATCTCCTGCCTTCTTGATAGTCTTAATCTCAGCCTTCGACTTGGTGGCACGTGCATCCTTGAGCAGGTCTGGAACCACTTTGACAGTATACCCAAGATTTTGGATAGCAACAAGTATCCGAGCTGGAAGATGGTCAGGAACTCCGAGTATCTTGCCAGTGAGGTGTTCCTGAAGGATTGTCCCGTACACAACATTGGGATGATTGGCTGCCCTTTTTCCTGCCTTCCTAAACCTCAGATAGAGTTCAGAGAGGTCGTACGTTCTCTTTAGAAAACTCTGTTTCTTAATTCGTTTGATGGCGTTGAATGCAGCTATCCCAACGGGTTTGTCACCCTTACTGTGAAAGTAAGAGATAGTATCCGGAGACCTAAACCCTGTGAGCCAGTAGATATCTGGCACCTCGAATACATTGCCAACAACGAGGAGAGCATCAACTTCATTTACATCCATCAGAGCATCTAGATCTTCAAGCATCGTTGTCACTCCAGTCTTGCTCAGATGCCGTTTAGGTAAGTGAAAAGCCTTCTTCCGTCAGCTATACGTACGCCTGCATTCGAGATTCCACCTGCCCCCTGGTAGGCATCTCATGGGGTCCCATGGTTTCAAGATTGAACGAGGCACATGAAGCACCGAACACTCCGGCTTGCCTCAGGTTCTCATTCTTAGTATACTCAACGAGGAAACCGATGGCATAGGTGTCACCTGAACCGGTGGCGTCAACAAGCTGATCCGCCAAGACTAGTGGGATGTCAATCTTGTCTTCCTGAGTGTAGATTGTCGATCCTCGTCTGTCCCTTGTCACAATCACAATCTCAGGTCCTTCGTTGAGAATCTTGCCTACTGCATCGATTTCAGTGGCAGTGCCCACGGCACTCTGGAGCTCATCTTCGTCGAGCTTCAGAACATCAACGTGCTTTAGAACAGCAGCGCGGTTAGTCCATTCCTTCGGAACCACCCGGTCACCCTGTACGGTGCGCAGAAAGCCCTGGGGGTCCAGTGAAACCAAGGCACCGGCTTCCTTCGCGGCTTTAATGCACGAGATATCTATCTCCCCAATAAGAGGACAGAAGTGGATAACCCGGCTCTGGAGATGGCGTTCCAAGAGTGCATTCTTCCTGATTGGCGCTGCAATCGCTTCAACGCGTTGCGTTCTAAAACCGGTGGAATCATACTGATTGATGAATCGTGTCGTATGCGGCCCATCTCGACTAACACCAGTCATGTCAAGACCTGACTTCACAAGAGCTCTCATGTACTCTTCATCGAAGTCGCCACCAACACAGCTAACTATCCCACACTTCGATACGCCAAGAGATGGTGCAAGCATAGCGTATGCAGTTCCGCCACCTAGTGCCTCTCTCGCCATTTCCGGTGTAACCAAGAGGTCTCTGCTGAGGTGGCCAACTACGACTATATCCATTCGTTCAACACTCCAATTGGAATCGCGAAGCGTAGGTCAGAGTGAAAGTGTTTTAATCTCTTGGTTCCTAGGTCTGCTGCTAGGTGACTAATCTTGGCAACGGTTACTGTGAAGTTCTTCGCCACTGTTCGTGAGATTACCGGTATGAGGAGTATGGAGATGGATGCGAAGAACGTACGAGAGCTGTTGGACAAACTCAAGCAGCAGTTTGGAAAGCCATTCACAGATGTGGTCATCGATCCTAAGACTGATGAACTCAAGAAATTCTTCTCTTGCATGGTGAATGGCAAACGAATCGAACTGCTTAGCAGATATGAAACAGAGCTGGCAGACAATGATGCTGTTGCCCTGTTCCCGCCTGTGGGCGGAGGGTAATCTGGCGCAGCTTCGCAACCAGACTTGGAGATGAGAACAAGAAGTGCCTGTGGATCTCGTTGTCAAGAATGCAAGATTGCTACTAAAGTCAGGTCTCGTACGAGGGGGACTTGGCGTCAATGGTGGTAAGATCTGTGCTATAGCAACCGACGAGCATCTTCCAGACGCTGACACAGTTATAGATGCTGAACGAAAAGTCTTGATGCCAGGGCTGATAGATGGACATGCCCACCTGCACGACCCCAAGATGCTTGACCATGAAGACTTCACTACTGGCTCCAGAGCTGCCGCGGCTGGTGGAGTCACTACGGTCATAGATATGCCCCTCACAAGCCAGGTCGATTTGGTCAAGACTGTCGAGGAGAAGATAATCCAAGGCGAGTCCATGTCAATCATAGATTTCTCATTCTATGCTGGAATGATGAACTCCGAAAATGTACCAATCGTCCCTCTGATGATTGAGAAGGGAATCGCGGGGTTCAAGGCTTTCACGTGTGAACCATACGAAACCAATGCTGGAGTGATTGTCCGTCTTCTCAGTGAGGTCTCTGAGCATGGTGGTCACATCACAGTGCACTCTGAAGACCAAGGGATCCTGGACGAGTTTGGCAGAGACCTAGAAGGGGAATGGGATGCCCCAGTGAGTCATGCATTATCCAGACCTAACATTGCAGAGAGTCTTGCTGTACGTCAAGCGGTTGGAATTGCTCAGCAGACAGGAGGCCATCTGCACATCGCGCATATCACTACGCGAGAAGGCATAAGTGAAGTTGAACGTGGAAAACTGAGAGGAGTGACAGTCACAACTGAGGTGTGTCCACATCACTTAGTATTCCAGCGCGATGAGATGAACATACTGGGTCCCAAGAGCAAGATGAACCCGCCCCTGAGGCCGAAAGTTGATCGAGCCGCGCTTTGGTCTGCGCTTCTTCGTGGAACCATCGATATGGCGGTCAGCGATCATGCCCCGTGTCCTATTGAGAAGAAGGATGCAGGAAATGACGACATCAGGGAAGCATGGGCGGGAGCAGATGGGATCCAAATGATACTCAGAGTTCTCCTCTCAGAGGGAATCAATAAAGGCAGGCTCTCGTTCTCGAGGCTGCTCGACGTGACCTCTCGAAGACCCGCAAAAATATTTGGCCTCTATCCAAAGAAAGGGATACTACAGGTTGGGTCTGATGCAGACTTTGTCATCGTAGATGTCACAAAGGAAGAGAAGATAGCCTCAGACATGATGTTTTCAAAATGTGGTTGGACGCTTTACGAGGGAAAGAAAATGAAGGGAGTTCCAATCATGACCTTCGTGCGAGGGACTCAGGTCTTTCACGAGGATAGAACAACAGTAAAGCCAGGACACGGACGGTTCTTGGCGATGGGAGAAGGAAACAAGCCCTTAGAGGTGTAGCATATGGCTGACTTGAAATTCGTTATTGGAGACCCACGAGTGTGCACTGGTTGTATGATATGTGTCAATGTGTGCAGCATGCGCTACTTCAAGGTGATAAGCCCGGAGCGGTCTCGAGTAAGAGCTGTGCGCATTGAGCCAGGTTTGGATTTCACTCTCTTCTGCAGAAACTGCGAAGATGCACCCTGCATTGATGCATGTCCGGAGGAAGCCCTATCGCGCACCTCGAAAGGCGTTGTGATTGTCAACAACAAGAAATGCACGGGCTGTGGCTCCTGTGTCGAAGCATGTCCGTATGATGCAATTCGAATTAACCCGGACACAGAGAAGGCCATTAAATGCATTCAGTGTAATGAGTGCATCAAGCGCTGCCCAGTTGATGCCATATGGATGACCACGAAGAAGGAACTCGAAGAGAGAGACCCCGATGGGAAGATAATGGCACTGCATGAAGAGCATAGCGAGGAACTCTACTCAAAGGAGGATTCGCAATGATTCAAGGCGTAGGTGGTAAAGTCATTTGGGTGGACCTAACAAAAGGAAAGATTGAGAAGAGGCCTATTGAGAAGAAGCTTGTAGAGAAGTACCTTCTTGGCGCAGGGTATCTCTCAAAGGTTCTCTTTGACTCCATTCCGACGGGCATTGATCCACTCTCACCAGAGAATGTCATTGGCTTTGCCACAGGGTTGCTTACAGCATCAATGTTCCCACAGTCATCACGACATGTCGTTGCAGCTCTGTCACCTCTTACTGATGTATGGGGAGAGAGTCATGCAGCAGGGTTCTGGGGCCCCGAACTCAAGCTGGCAGGCTATGATGCCATTTTCTTCACTGGAGCATCGCTGGACCCAGTCTACTTGAACATTAATGACTCGACTGTGGAACTCCTAAGTGCCGATGACGTCTGGGGCAGAGATGTGTTTGAGACTGACGACATACTGCGGGAGCGGCATGGCAAGCGAGCTAGATTGATCTACATCGGGCAAGCAGGCGAGAACCTTGTCCGCTTTGCGGCAGTGATGAATGATAGAGACCGTGCCTCCGCTCGTTCTGGACTTGGCGCGGTGATGGGCTCAAAGAAGCTGAAAGCCATATGTGTGCGAGGTACAGGAAGGATCGAGGTTGCAGACCCCAAGAAGTACATGGATACTATGGACGAATTCTATCGTCGCATGCTGGCAAATCCATTCACTCCGGGAAGGGCGAAGTATGGAACAACCAATCTTGTTGAGATGATGCAGCATATAGGAAGACTGCCAAGCTACAACATGCGTCAAGGGGTCTTCGATGGATATGAGAAGATAAGCGGTGAAACAATCACCGAGAAGTATCTTGTGAAACCAAGGTCTGACTGGTGCTGCCTGCAAAGGTGTGCACGCTACACCTCCGTCAAAGAAGGTCCCTACAAGTACGAAGGCGGGTCGCCAGAGTATGAAACTCAATCAGCACTGGGTTCCCGTTGTGGCAATGATAACTTGGAGTCAGTCCTCTTTGGTCATCACTTGGCCAACCAGTACGGAATGGACACAATATCATTGGGCGGCACTATCTCTTGGGCTATGGAGGCGTGGGATGAGGGCCTGCTTACAGCGGAAGATACAGACGGAATCGACCTCTCATGGGGCAATCATGCGTCAATTGTCAAGCTCATCAAGATGATTGCTTTCAGAGAGGGATTCGGCGATGTTCTTGCTGAAGGAAGTGCACGAGCTGCAGGGAAGATCGGTCGAGGTACCGAGAAGTTTGTGATGACCGTGAAAAAGCAAGAGATTGCCGGACAAGAACCGCGTGCTCAAAAATCCATGGGGCTTGCTGCAGTCACTGCGGCAAGGGGGGCGGACCATCTCTACGCATTCCCTGTCTTGGATGAGGCCGGTTTTGATGATGAGATAAAGGAGCGCTTTGGCGAGGAGTATCTCCCTGAGATGGCAGAACGTCTGAATCCCAAGTATAAGGGAATAATGGTGAAAGAATGCGAGGACTTCATGGTTGTCGTCGAGAGTCTAGGATTGTGCAAGTATGGAACGCAAATCCCTCCTGAGTTCTACTATGAGGATGTAGCACTTGCAATGAAGGTTCACAATGGACTCGAGTTCACAAGAGGGGACTTGCAGATCATAGGGGAGCGTATCGTAAACCTGAACCGTCTATTCAATGTAAAACGCGGCGTGACACGAGCTGATGACAATCTTCCTGACAGACTGACAAAAGAGGGTGCACCTCTTGGACCATCCAAGGGAGAAGTAGTTGAGCTGGATCAGATGTTGGATGAGTACTATCTGAAGCGTGGGTGGGACAATGAAACAGGTATCCCGTACGCATCTACACTGAAACGTCTTGGTTTGGTAGAAGAAGCCAGTGGAATGGAGATTCCGGACTGACGGAATTCTTACAAATCCTTAGTAATTTGAAATGTAGAGATGTAAGAGATGTGTAGGATTCTCGCGCTCTCAGGAATTACCTATGGTCATTTGTAGTAATAGTAGAATGCTGATATGCTAGCGACCGCAACCGTTCCAATCCACACCATTACGAGTGCAATTATTGTTTCAAAAGATGCACCTGTTAATGAAAGAACTACGACTGCAAGCGGGATCACATAGAGAACGAAAGCAAATCCATTACGAGTCGCTTTGTCGGAGATTTGCGAAGCACGCTCGTCCCGCAAATTCATCCCATAGATAGAGAATCCTATCAATACCATAGGAGGAATAAGGCCCGCAACGGATAATGGTAAAGAGGGAGGCCAGGATTCAGTTGGTGAAATTAAGCTTGCAATGAGCGTTGAAGCGAACCACGCTAAAGGTACAATAATCAACAATATTGCAATGCTCTTTTTCGATAGTCTTTCTAGATTGTTTTCCATTTTTGATTCACCTTCATTTCCTGAAATGCTACACTCCCGACCCATACGTCACTACCATAGAGGAAAACCAGAGGGACAAAGCAACTGCAACAATCAGCGCAACAACATTAGCAAATTGGCTACGATTCATTTTTTTTCAGCTCTATATTCAAATATATCCTCAATTGCCATTCCGAATTCGTGTGCTATTTTGAATGCAAGGACTAATGATGGATTATAGGTCCCCTTTTCCATCGAAATAATGGTCTGTCTGGTCACCCCAAGTCGTTTTGCTAGACCTTCTTGGGTCCAATCTTCAGATCTCACTGACTGCTTCAGCATTTTTTCACGGAGGTCCTTGAGTTTGTTGACGATCATTTATGGTACATCCGAACAGCAATGTAAAGCACACTTAACGTAAAGTGAACTTTACATTTAAGCTCTTCTATTGGGCTTCAATTATAAAACTTAACAAACAGGGAACTGTCAATAATTAGCGATGGAACAGAGATCTCACTCTTGATAAAATAACTAACTTGAATGAAACAACTAACGCATCACCATGGGGAGTGGTGTATCGCACTCCAGGGAGTCCGCGGCGGTTCACCATGCTCAGACGAGCCTTTTCAGTGATGAATCTGGGATGGGTGATAATGACCCCATCGTGGCAAGAACTGCGAAGACCCTCTCTGTCGCTGGAAGTGATATGCCAACATCAAGATAGGAGAAGGAAGCCAGATCTGTAGGAGAGATCCCATCTCGATGATAGCAGACAAAGCGCCTGCTGACTCCAATGGAGTGTGAAGGATGGTGACATCTGGCAGGGGAAGAGTGGAACGAAGGAATTTCTTGCAGTTGAGTGTCACTCACATGAAATGCAAGAAATGGGTTATCTACACGTAGTCATCCATGTCAGGAGTCATGGCTTCCATTTCTTCAACGCTGAAGTCAATGTCCTCCCTCTCACACCAGTTGAGTATCGAGAACATTATCTTCGAGTCCATCTCGTATAGGATCGCACCGGTGGTCGCTTCGCATCTCACCTCTAGCGTATTCTTCTCTTCAGATAGAATATGCACAGAGAAATGGCTGCCAAGCACGTCTTCGCCAAGCTTGAGAACCGCAGTGCGTATCTCGGCCGCGCCCATGTGAACTTGATGTTCCCAACGGGACTTGAATTTGTAGATTCGTCTACTATGCACTTCTGACACTGGAAATCCCTCTAGTCATAAGTCGCGCAGACGTTGGTTATGGTGTCCTTGACCCCATCGACCTTACGCAGCGTATCCACTACGAAGGAGCTGAGAGCCTCAGGTGTTTTGAAGACTGCTTTGACCAAGAGATCGTATGCGCCATATATGAGATACGCTTCTTTTACTTCATCAATCTCTTTGACATGTTCCAAAATGCCTCGAGCTTTTGCAGATTCAATCTTGGCCATTATGAATGCCATAATCACAGCGTTTCTCTCCGTGCGAGTAGCGTGTGTTCACGGACGCATTCATAGGCTGGGCATAAAACTGTTCTCCTCGGTTAACAAGTTGAAACCAATAATGGGCCTAAGAATAGCGCTCCGTAATCAGGAACCTTAATAGGCGGGTCAAAGAGAAACTCGAAACACCCGGAGGCTCCCTTGATATTGACGGTTAAGAGCAAAGAAACTCCTTCCTCCCCGAAATCGAAAGGAAAGAAAAAGTGGGAGCCCAGAATTGTTGGCATTACCTGTAACTGGTGCTCCTACGCCGGAGCTGATCTCGCCGGTACAAGCAGGATACAGTACCCTTCCAACATTCGGATTATTCGAGTAAATTGCACTGGCAGAATTGACCCTTTGTTTGTGCTTCGAGGGCTTGAGTTGGGCGCAGATGGCATTCTCATCAGTGGTTGCCACATCGGGGATTGCCATTACGTAGAGGGCAATGTCGCCGCCAAGAAGCGTTTCGAGTTCTTCAAGAAGATACTCGATGAGATGGGATTGGGGGATAGGATTACCTTTGAACATGTTTCAGCATCTGAAGGATTGAAGTGGGCTGAAGTTGTCGCGGAGTTTACAAACAAGATTGAGAAGCTTGGACCCACCCCAGTGAAGGATCTTAGCAATCTGACTGACCTGCATGTAGATGAAACAGAGTCCAAGAAACATAAGATCCATGAGGTCTTGCTTTCAATTGCCAAACGAGTCGACTATGAGCCAAAAAAGGTCATGATTTTCGAACCGGAAGAAGTCATGGAAGGCTATGGTTTTCCAAAGAGAGACCCAGACAAATGTGTCGGATGTTATGGATGCTTTAGCGTATGCCCTGAAAATGTCATTTCCCTGGAAGACGTAGAAGGTAAGCGCAAGTATGGAACGCTTCACACTGAGTGTCTAGTGTGCAAGGAATGTGAAAAGGCTTGTCCACAAGAGGCCATTGAGATTGTTCCAGGGTTTGAATTGTTATCGTACATGAAGAATGAACCTCTCTGGGACCTGGAAGTCGAATTGCAGAAATGCTCCATCTGTGGAAAACACTTCAGTCCAATTCCGTTTGGTGAGGAACTCAAAAAGCGTCTTGCGGAGAAAAAGGCGGTTAAGGCGATTGATGGGCTCAGTCTTCCCTTCGAACCGTACACTACCTGTCCAACGTGCAAACGCGAGAAGATGGCGCAGACCATTGCGGAGGTTGCTCAACCCGCACTAACGACGGGGAAGAAATCATAGAAACTTGGATGTGCCAGAATGCCACGAAATGTCTTTCTAGTCATGAATCGTTGCCTAGGCTGCGAAGAATGCATCGAAGCCTGTACCCGAGAGAACGGAGAATCATTGTGCTACGTGGATGAATTTCAAGGGATTCCGGTTCCGTTCCGTTGTGCACATTGTGAAGATGCTCCCTGCGAAAAGGTCTGTCCAACTGAAGCAATCCACATTGAAGATGGCATCGTGCTAATTGACGATGAGAAGTGCATCGGTTGTCGTGCATGCGAGTTGATCTGTCCGTGGGGTGTTCCAATCTACAATGCGAATACACGGAAAATCATGAAATGCGACATGTGCTACGACCGTCAGAAAGCTGGCAAAGATCCTG
The DNA here is from genome assembly GCA_030612365.1 of Candidatus Thorarchaeota archaeon. Taxonomy (GTDB): domain Archaea; phylum Asgardarchaeota; class Thorarchaeia; order Thorarchaeales; family Thorarchaeaceae; genus WTCK01. The sequence continues at coordinate 5,494 of JAUWOA010000036.1, read as the reverse complement.
CATGTGTGGAAGTCTGCCCTTCGAAAGCGCTGGTCTTTGGCGAGCTGTCGGACTTCGAAGCTGACTACCATGAAACGACTGCAAAGCGTCTTGACAACGCCGGTACGCACGCAAGAAGAATCATCTTGCCCCAGGAGGGATAAACTTGGTCTGTGCTGTTGAAGCGGTTCCCTATGAGAAGATTAAGGCTCAATTCAAGAAGGGAGAACGGGTTTCGATTGTTACCTGCAATACTTGCACACGATCGCAGGAAGCCGGCGGAGCAAAGATGATGGAAGAGATGAGTCAGAAGCTTGTGCAAGACGTTGGAATTGAGGTCGTGGAGGAGATTGTGCTTACCATTGGCTGCAATTTCGATTACTACGACCATGCAAAACCAACCAGCGATGTCGATAAGATACTCTGTCTGGGCTGTTGGGCGGGTTGGAGCGTAATCAAACGAAAGTTCCCCAAAATCCCCGTTGTCGCAGGAGTGAGAACGTTGGGAGTGCCTGCCATGAACGAAATGCTGAAGGTCGTTACACCAGAGGGGGTTGAATCTTGATTGTAGTGCTTCGCAACCTCGACTATACACAGATAAAAGAGAAGCTAGACAAGGACGACAAAATCGTTGTATGGTCATGCAATGACTGCACGAAATACTGCGACCTTGGCGGACGTAAGAATCTCAAGGCTCTTGCTGAAGCTCTCGAAAAAGATGGATTCAACGTCATCCGTCAGGAACTCGTTGGCGTTAGCTGCCAACCCCCCCTGATTCGTGAACGCACAAAGCATAAGGCAACCAAGGAAATCTACAACGACGCCACAGCTATAATCGTGCTTGCCTGCACTGACGGTTTTCTCAAGGTCCAGCGGGTTTTCCGGAAGAAGAAGGTTATCCAAGTGGGCTCAAGTGTGGGTCTTGGTGCATATTCGAAGAAAGGGGGAATGCGGTTAGTCATTCCACTGGAAGAAACAGGCCTCAGGCCGCTTGTTGAGGGCTATACCTTGGAAGAAGCTGCCACCAAGCTCAAAATGAAGTCAGGACCGGTAGTCTAGCTAGTTTCCGGTGAAGAGAACTGGGACCGTTCATTGTGAGTTGGATGAACTTGGACATCGAACTGTCCGTCTAGAAACGGCACTGAACCTTGATTGAACATGAATTGTGTTTCTTGCAGCGTTGATACCAGCGTGAAAATGAGAATCACACTTATCACAGTGTATACAGTTTATGTATATACATGCCACATATTCTTTGGCGAACAGCAATCAGGGTGAAGTGGAGAGAGTGGCAAAAGAAATTGATTTAGAAACCATTGCAAAGGAGATGAAGGGCAACACCCTAATCATATATTGGTTCATGCTACGTACTAATGAACCTCATAGTGCCAGAGAGATTCAACGCAGAACAGGTGTTTCTAGTTCGAGTCTTGCGCTCCATCATCTTAACAAGTTAATCGACTTGGGTCTTGTTGCAAAAGACCAACATGGTGAATACTTGATTGCGCGAAAGGTAAGTCCGGGTCTCCTAAGCTTTTTCTTGGGGACTGGAAGTGCGTTCATTCCCCGTTTTGTGTTCTATGCAGTACTTAGTACAGGTCTACTTCTATCCTCACTCTACATGTTTCTTAGTCATCTGACCACTGCCAGTATCATCCTAATTGCCTCGCTTGTGATATTTAGTTTCATTTTCTGGTTTGAGTCACTCCGTATCTGGAGGATTCAACCAGTCTAGAACCAGATCACCCCTGCACTGAAACTAGATTCAAGTACTAATAGACAATACAATATCTGATACAGCAGGACATTCGATATCGGTGGTACGCCATGGCGAAGTTCAATCCCAATAGAAGAACAATTCTTTCATTGGTCGTCATGTTTGTCATGGCAATCGTCAGCCCTATTGTAGCAGGAAATGCGCTAGATGCATCAATTGCAACTCAATTCGTTGGAGTTCCGATTGCTGACACGCCATTCTCAGAAGAATCCAGTCCTGTAGCGAGCTCACTGATGTTGCCTGGAACCAACATTTCTAGATCGGAAGACTCTGTAAGTATGAGCATCAACTACAGCGATTATGAAATGATTAATCTCACAGAAGCAGCAGAATCTGTTTTGATTTTTGTCAATCAGTTTGAATATCTTCAGGACGCGAATCTCAAACTTGACGAGAATTGGTCTAGACTTGAAGCGGCGGAATGGACATTTAGATTCGTTGGAAATCAGATGGGCCTGTATGCGACTGTTAATGCTATTTCTGGTAGTGTGACCAGCTTTATTGTTAGATGGACCGGACCATCTCCATACGTGCGAGAGCTTGATAGTATGACCCTTCAAGTACAAGATGTCGAATTGTCTGCTTTGGAGTTTCTCAAAACCAATAATATTACACTCTCACACAATTCCTACTATGTGTCACCAAAGATAGAATACAACATCAGATATCTAACTCATTATGTGTATTCAATTCGCTTCTTCGAAGTGATAAATCAAACCCTTGTGGATGGAAACATTGTTTCAATTCACCTTGATGTATCAACAGGCTGGGTTGTCAGCTTTAATTACCAGTGGACATTCATTAACGAAATTCCTACTCATGGAATCATAAACAAAGAGAGAGCAAAAACAAACGCGATCGAATATATCTTTGAACATTCAGATAGCACTGAGATCTTCAATGTTGTATTCACGACTCTCCTATTCAAGAACCTCGCGTCGTACGATTCACCAGTGTATCAATTATGCTGGGCAGTATATACTGATCATTCTCGATTTGGTGCGATCTATATCGACGCAATAAATGGAAACACAGCTGCAGCAGAAAGCTATGCCATGGCCTCTTTGTTCATAAGAGACACAATAATCGATCCATTGAGCATGTTATTGCCATTTTTGGTTAGTGCTCCAATAGCGATTGTCGCATATATGGGTGTAAGCCATCGAATTAGAAAAAAAAGAGGCCAACTGATGCAACCACTGGTGTGAGAAGGAGGACATTGACTTTAGCGTTGAAGAAGTGGACGCTATGACCCCTGATATGTATGACTACGTGTAAACCCGAACTAGGACCCTACCAAGTCGCATCTGTGAATCATCAAGATTCTGGTACATTCCAGTTGATTCATCTGGGAGTGCGCCTGCATGCAACGAGGTGAAGTCCAATATGGAACTCTGTGCTTGTGTTGTGGGAACCGTTAGGAAGACGAACGACGACTCCGTCCACCTTGAAATCAAACCGGAGTATTGGGATGCTGTGCTTCAGCTGGATAAGTTCTCCCACATCATCGTGCTCTGGTGGATTACTGGACGGGACAATCCAGCAGACCGGACTCACCTGAGGGTTCATCCTCCTAAGACAACTGCTGAGCTATCAGGCGTATTCGCAACTAGGTCCCCTGCGAGACCCACCCCTATAGGTATCTCAGTAGTAGCTGTCAAGGGCATCGATAATGAAAACCATCAAATCCAAATCGACCAGATTGACGCCTTTGACGAAACACCCGTTATTGACATTAAACCATACATGCCTTCATCTGATAGAGTCGATAATGCCCAGGTCCCAGAGTGGTTCAATGACAATGTCGCAAGATACACTACGTGATAGATCGACTACTCCAAGAAGAGCGATGTTCGTCCTGGCAGTGCGAACCGGGCCTTAATCTGAGGGTCGTAATCGGGACTCTCCGAGTTGTGTACGACTACTTCAAGCCCCAGCTCTTCGCTCATGTAATTCGCTGAGCCTAACAGAACTGCAATCTCATCTGCGGCGCTTGAGGAGTGGTCCCAAAGGCCGTTCTCTTTCGCAACCCTATCAACGATGTTCTTCACCTGCTTGCCATGTTTCCTGAAGTCAGGATTCGACATCAGATGTTTCATGATGGTACCCACGATTACGGGCAACTTCGCCTCGCGGACACTATTCAGAGCCTGAAACATCCATTCGGGCGCAACATAGACATGTACCTTCTTCGTCTTGGTGTCCTTCAGGAGTTTCATGATCTCCCTCACGTCACGCATGGTGGACAAGACAACTTGATGAGCGAGTTCAACAGACGGGTCGATCAGTTTTTTGTTTGGTTTGGGCCAGGACGCTAAGGATACGTAACCATCTCGACCCATCTTGGACCAGACTTCCTCGCAGGTGTGAGGAATGAGAGGGGCCGCTAGTCGCATCCAGATATCGCACACGTAAGCCAACGTTCCCTCACACTCCTCTTTGGGAACCTCTGGCCGTCTCAGGTAGTGGTTCACAGCTCGTGTCATTTCAGATGTAACGGCTATTGCGTAGTCACGTAGCCTGAAGTTATCCAGATTCTGAGTGCATGACTCAATAGTCGAATTCACCTTTGATAGTAGCCAACGAGTGATTGCAGCTGGCTTGTCCTTCTTCAGATAGACTCTCGGTTCTTTCTTGGAGTGCTTCCGCATTATCTCCATGAAGTTCTGCAATCTATTCTTCACAGCAGGAACATCACGCTCGCGCCAGTCCATCAGACTGCCGGGCTCAGCCTCAGAAACCACGTATGTTCTGTAGACATCAGCACCGTACTTCTGAGGAATCTCCACTAGAGGGAAGACGTTGCCCTTGCTCTTGGACATCCTTGCGCCCTCCAGGTTCACGTGTTCATTCAGACTGATGCACTTCAGCCAGTGCTTCTCAGGGAATATGGCCACATGATGGAAGATTGCAAAGCTTAGATGATTCGATATGTGAGATGGAGCTGTATGTCTCTGGTCATTGGGATACCAGTATGTGAATTCATCACGCATAGATTTCAACAGATCTTCGGATATGCCAGTTTCCTTCGCGGTCTTCTTGATGCCGCCTTTTCCTAGGAAGACATAGTCAAAGAAACTCAATGTCAGCTGTTCTGGTTTCAGCTTATTCCCGGTAATCTTGTGAGAGATTGTATAGAATGCCATGTAGATAGTGGAATCTGACAGCGACTCGATTATCCACTCCTCATCGAATGGCAGCTTTGTGCCGATGCCCCGTTTCCTTGCACATGGTCTCTGTGCCAACCAGTCAAACGTCGCTTCGAATAGATTTCGGAACGTTTCTGGAACAATGTCCATCGAGTTGAGAGCCTTCCATGCCTCGTCCTTCCACCCAGTGCTCTCATAGTCCAAGAACCACTGTCCCTCAAAGACTCCAATCTGTACATCAGTTCCGCATTTGCAGACCACGGGTCGAATGTCTGGCTCGTAGAAGACATCAATGTGGTTCGTCGACTTCATCCATTTGACTACGTCTTCTTTCACATCTTTAATTTCTCGCCCGGAAAACTGCATGCAGTTGTCCTTCATCACGCCATCGTAGAATTCAGCCTTGTAGATTTCCTGAGTCGCATCCTCCAGTTCTTCCGCTTGAATCTGCGATTTGATGTTTCTGGATTCGACTGCATCCCTCGCAGGAAACTCGCTGTAGCCCTTCATGTCAATCATGCTGATGATTTCTACCGCACGAACTTCTTCGGCCGATATGCCATACGGTTTCAACGGAGAGGAATCTTCC
>JAUWOA010000006.1 GCA_030612365.1 Candidatus Thorarchaeota archaeon | reverse complement strand
TGATAAGTCATCGAGAGGCAGCACGACTTCAATCGTTTCCGGACGAGTATAGATTCTTCGGCAGTGCGACCTCAATAAGGAAACAGATTGGCAATGCTGTGCCGCCATTAATGGCAAGAGCAATTGGAGAAACAATTAAGGCGGGCCTAGTTGTTGATCTATTTGCAGGGGCGGGAGGCATATCAGAAGGCCTTTCGCAGACTGGGCACTGCGTCGTCCTAGCATCAGATATCAACACCAACATGTGCAAGACTCTGGAATACAATCATTCAGATGCTACTGTTGTCCAAGCTGACATCGCTGATGAAGTCCAGTATGAATCCTTGAAGCAGTCGATTGAGGGTGTGCTTGGAGGACGAACACTTCGAATAGTGACAGGGGGCCCTCCGTGTCAAGGCTTCTCAACGGCGGGAAAGCGAGACCCGGCTGACATGAGAAACAGCTTAATTGTTCCTATGCTGGAGATAGTTAGTGAGTTCATGCCAGATTATGCCGTAATCGAGAATGTTCTTGGAATGCGGTACATGCAGAAGGGCAAGGTGCTAAGCAATGCAATCGAGTCTCTGGAATCATTTGGATACAGTTGTCAGTGTTTTCAGTTGAACGCAGAACAATACGGTGTTCCTCAGAGACGTAGGCGCTTGGTTGTCCTCGCCAACAGAACAGGCAGGAGTCTGGAGTTGCCACTTCCTTCATTTTCCCCCGTCATAAGAGGTCGTCGGCGAGAAGACGTAAGGGTGACGTCAGCCGCTTACCCGCCCCCAATTAACGTGTCAGAGGCCATCTCAGACTTGCCGATGATTCCTTCAGGCGGAGGATCTTCAGAATGCCATTACGAAAGCAGTTGGCTTAATTCAGATTACCAGCGGCTCTCAAGGGGCCTGCTAAAAATGGATGAATTCCTCAGAAGGCGTAGCAGATTACACTGATTCGTGGATAGATATCCCTGATGAGTTAATAACTCCGCAATACAGTTCTTCTAGGCTGTTAAGAGAGGAGAATGAACTGAATGTTTGAAGCTGCTGCGTTGTATGACCTTCGGGGTACAAAGGTGCTAGCTTCCATATCTTTCATCAAAAAAGCTCCGAGTGAGGACGTCCTTCAGTCTGTGATTCAGAAATTCTTCGAGTTAGCCGAGGTAGAAACCCTTGACAAGTGCATACAGCTTGAAGTGGATGGCTGGAGTGTTTGCCTCGTTCAAGTTGACAAGGTGACCTTGATTGCAGGGTTCGCCAGTTCATCTGAAATCTCGGCTGATGATATCACTGCCATGCAAGAGCTGGATGAAGCATTCAAAACGCTGGCGTCGGAAACATCGAGAAGAGCTGCAAGAAAATCGTTCAATGACATAGTTGCCGGTAGCCTGAAGAAGCGTCTATCTATCTGCTTCTTCTCAGCTTCTTCGCCCGCTTCTGAAAACAGGTCGGGCTCGGCCGTGGCGATGCTCATAAAACGTCTAAGTGACAAATCCTCTCCTTATACAAGACCGGTTTCAATTGGACCGTACAATGTTATTGTGATGCAGCATAAAACAGCAGAAGTTCCCAAGGCGAAATGGCTTGATTATCTGAAACAGGTGAATGTCTTTGTATTCGTGGTTGCTCCGCCATTGCCTTCAACTCATGATCTGGGAGAGGTCATCGAGAGGATACGGGCCAACTCCAAGGCAGCAATCCTAGTTGTTCCTGGATCCGATGAAGAGCTTGAGTTCGCCCGCAGGCTAGAACTCCTTCTAGACATTGATCTTTGCGATTCGGTTTCTAGTGGCTCTATGGACCTGCTACTTTCCGTATTGGCGATGTCTGGATTCACGGATATGCATCCAGAACTGGCTCGAGAAACATGGGTGGTTGACCATCTGAGCACTGAAGAAGGCTCTCCTGCTCCCGTGGAAGAAGGTCCTGACATAGGACACCAAGCATTCTTTGTTATAGATAAGATGACAGGGACCCCACACTTTTCCTATTTCTACGAATCGGATTCTGAGTATCTAAGACGAGCTCCCAATGTCGTTGCGGCAATCTCTCAGTTCGATTTGTATGACAGCGGCCGCACTGAAACATCCCTGTTTCGGGCTGGCGAGCTGAAATACGCGATTTTGGAGCGCGAGACCCTTATTTTCACCTTGATAACAGGCGATAGAGAAGATCCGGAATTGGTGAGGTCACGCTTCTCAATCCTGCCAGACATCTACTTCGATGAAATGCCTGAGGAGACTGAGGACTCAAAGGACCTGTATTCTTACGGTCCTTTCATGATCAAGCTTCTTGCAACTCTTCCCCCTGAAAATTGGTCTGACCGAACCTGTCCAACTCGGATAAAGGAGCCTGATTGGCTTTGGTTTCGGTCTGACTTGATGGGCAAGTTCTTGGAGGCAGTTTGGAAAAGCATCGATGGACAGACACCGCTTTCGCAACTGGTGATTGGAAAAGGGCCAGGAATGGTTCTTGGCGCGCTGCACTACCTGAAGAGAATGGGCGCAATTGACACGAAATTGCTGATTATCCCAAGTGATATCCCAGAAGTCGTTCAGCAACCAAATGCCCAAGTGCTAAGCCTGTACTCACACTCCGAGCTGATTCTTGGATTCGCTGATGGCAATCGCAGTATTGAGAGTATTGCATCACAGGTTGGCATCGATGAAGCAATCCTGATTACTGTGTTTTCCGAGCTGTACCGCAGAGGTTATATCAAGCTGAAATTCGCGAACATTACCTCCCCGTAATCTTCATTTACAGTTAGTATTTCTAAGACCCTTGTAAGCGAAGCATCTAAAGACCAATAAATGCTGTAGACCCGTGCTGAATGAATGAGGCCAATGACAAATGATTCACAATGTCCTTCTGATTGAAAAAGACACAGGCGCCATTGTGGCATCAACACGTTTCTGGAAGATAGACTTTGGTGAGAGCGAAATCGTTGAGTTCATTCACGGATTCAAAGACCTGCTGATTACTGAGGGTCTTTCAGAAGACACACCTATCTTTGCCGGTGAACACAAAGTCTTCCACCACATGGTCGGTGATGACCTCATTCTCATGCTTGTCACGGACGGCAGAGATGAGGACCGAGTAATCAATCACAAGGCACGAGAGGGTGCAGCGCGAATAGAAACGGCCCTTCGCGGTCAAAGCATCGGGTACGTCAAGGATAATCTACAGGATATTCTTGGAGAGCTTATCTTCACGCGCTTTAAGATTTCATTCGTGGGTTCTGGTGGTGTTGGCAAGAGTACGCTGCTGAGACTTCTATTTGGACGGGAACCCGCACCAGGGGGCTATGTACCCACAATCAACGTCGCTGTGGACTCGTCTGAAACCATACAGTTCGGAACTTTCCTCGTCACAATTTGGGATTTCGCCGGACAGGCCGTTTTTCAGGACCTATGGGCGTTTTATTTTCAGGGCACTGATGTCATCTTCCTCATCACAGACTCTAGTTTCAGGAATGTGATGCAGACCAAGTCGCTTCTTCGCAACATCAAGAAGGAAGCACCTGCGGTTCCGTTATTCATCATCGCGAATAAACAGGACCTTCCCGAATCAATGCAGAGTGATAAGATCAAACGACTACTTGGTGCACCGACTTTCCAAATGGTCGCTACTGATAAGACCCGGCGAGAGGAATTCATTCGCCTTATGCTTGAAGTGGCTGCGAAAACGGTGGGCGTTCAGTTACCTGACTTGCCGGTGAGTGAGATGATCACCGTGCGGCGGCGGACTGAAGAAGTTGAGGCCGTTCAAACGAGGATTGATGCCACGGAAAGTGGTTATGAAACGGTTCCCTATTCAGAGGATCAGGAGGATTCAATCACCTCTTCTACAGTCACAACAACCGGGGGGGAAACTAGAGATGTGTCATCAATAGCCTCAGAAGCCGATGCAGAAGCGGTTTCAGTGTTTTCTGACCCTGCCCGCATTCTTCACCTACTCCTTATTGTGCAAAAGGAGGGCATGTTTGAATCCTCTTATCATCTGGACTACTCTACTGAACTCATTGACGCTAACGCAGTTACTTCCTTAATCTCTGCACTGGATTCTTTTAGCGGAATCGACGGAGACTCTGAGGGCGCCGACAGCAAGACTGATGCCCTTGAGAACATTGAACACGAAGACAATATAGTCATGGTCGAAAAGTCAAATCATTTCGTGCTGGCATTAGTTGTCACCAATGACAGTCAAGAGGATGAACATAGGAGGACTATGGCTTCATTACTGGCTGACGTTGAAACGATGTACTCAGATACATGGGATGATTGGGATGGAAATACGACCATCTTCGAACCTTCTGTATTCACCATTCTTTCAAAGGCCCCATTGAAACCTGTCAGTCTGGACTACATCGTCAGGTCGCGAGAAGCCGGCAGAGCATTGCCTTTCAAGAATCGCGATGTAGGAGCAGCCGTCGTAGCTGTTAAATCGGCTATAGAAGGAAACGAAACTGTGGGTGGACTGGTCCGCAGCCTTGACCTCCCGCGGGATCATATTCTTGGATGTCTTCAGATTCTTGAGCAGTATGGCTGGATTGATTTCAAAGTTGAGATTAAGGACGATAGCCATTTGAGGAAAATAGGAGATGTAGACGCGGAAACTCGAAAGGCATATGGTGAGGTCGTTATCAAGTTCGTTAATCTTTGTGATGGTACGAAGCCTCTTGATGAGGTCGTTAAGTCGTTGAGGGTTAGTCTTCCTGCAATGAGGTTCGTCGTACAGAAACTAGTGTTGGATGCAGTCCTTGAGGTTGTTGCGTGAGCGCCTGAAATGATTTTCATGTCTACGTAGAGAGTATTATCTTTTGCTTGTAATCCGGCATCATAATACCTCTCGGAACTTTTTTCGATGGTGTGTGTACCATAATCTTCTTGCCGCTGCAGGATTTTACCCACTGCTGCAGATGAGATGCAGAAGAGTGCGCACTTAGCCGCGCATACTCAACGTGGCATTTGTGCGGTTCGAAGCCATTTAGAAGGTTCCACCCAGGAGTTCTAGGTGCCAAGTAGCCGCAGAGGATAATCGCGGCTTCAGGATTTCTGCTATGTTCCTTGAAATGATACCTGGCCAATCCTCCGCTCATCATTCCACTGCCTGCAACAAGGATGTCATCTTTCTCTAGCGCTACCTTGTTTTTCTTCATTCCCTGCCAGTGACCCTTGACACCCACAAGCTTGGTTACTTTTTCAGCAAGCCCGGCCACAATGACATTCTTGCTCTTAGTTACTCCTATTGATTCCAAGATCATGAGCATTTCTTGTGTACGCCCCACTGCGAAGCTTGGAATAATAACAGGGCCATGGCTTTCGATTACCTCGGCAACATGTGCTGTTACATCTGCTCTATTGAAATCCTGCCTACCCCAATATGTGCCGTCGAAGATAGTGACATCATTGTTGGTCGGAAGATTCGCTCCAGGAAAGAGGACCGACTTATCTGTGTTGAAGTCGCCAGTATACAGAATCTTGACCCCTTCGATATCAAGGAGGAAGCTTGCGCTTCCGGGTATGTGACTTGCATCTATGGGCGTGACTACAATTCCAGGGCCAACTTCACTGCTTTTTCCAACTTCTAGGCGTACGTGATTCTTGGTTATCTTGTCTATGTTTCTTTGACGGAACTTGGAGATGCTATCCCATCGGTCCCTTCTTCTTGGAGGTAGCGGAGTACCCACCTTGAGTGCATCCTCAAGAAGCGACATAGCTATCGCCCCGGTCACGCCGGTGGAACACCACTTTCCATCGTAATTGTCGTAGAGAACTGGCAGCCCCCCGACGTGATCCAGATGGGCATGACTGATCAGGACCGTATCAATCATCTCCAGTTCTGGCACCCATTCAGGTATGCGCTGGTTTGCCACAGATAATCCGTAGTCCAGCAAAACACCTCCAGTATCTGTCTTCAGCAAAATGCCACTTCGGCCAATTCGAGGCCCTCCGAGGAAGATTATCTCCACAGTCTTGGTCTTAGTCGAGTATGCGACTGATGGCAAAAGATTCACGCGAAGCTTCTGTGGTATCATCTCAAAGACAATGGGATCCACCGCTTCCGCCGGAGGTGGGGTGCTTAGTTTCTGCAGCCTGACTGGAAACACACCCTTTCTATCGCTCCTAAATCCTGCCTTCTTGAAGGTGGATCTTACGGCATCGAAGGCTTCTGCAACGTTAGCGTCTTGCTTGATATCGTCCTGAGCAAGCTTGTACATCCGCTTCTGGTATATTCGTAGCAATCTTTCTGACATCACGTCTTGAAGCCAGTCCTTCGTCGCATTTCGCACATCCAGGTATGATTTTCCTTCCATTGCCTCCTCCAAGTATTGAGGGTGCCTTTGTAGAGAATCGACAAATCGAAAATCTGGCTCAGCAACCACGCTCCGAATGTCTTCTCCGAAAGCAGCACATACTTCGACCAGCAGATTGTGATTGCATGCCGACGCACCCAAGTACCGTATCCAATGCCTGAATTCATCGAGAAGGTCGCGGCCCCTCAAATTCTTGCAGAGGCCATAGAACACAATGGCTTTTCTCAACCAGCTCTCGATAGAGGCATGGTTTCGAATCCTAGATAGAGAGTATCTGTAGATATATCTGAAGTCTTCTTCATTGTAAGTTCCCAGGATGAAGCCGTACAAACACAGAGTGGCGCTTTCTAAATAATCTGCGACTGAGATTTCGGGCGAAACATCCCTGAACACATCCATCAGTCTGTCTGCGATAGACTGAGCAGTTGAAGTCATCTGGCTTAGCTCACCCGACGCTTCAAGAATGGCGAATGCCAACAACTCTCTTGGCTCACCGAATGGGCCTTCTCCTTTGCCTATCGACTTCTCCTTGAGAGCAGTTTCCGCGTCCGCAGCTGCCTGTTTGAACTGGCTCCTTATGATCGGCATATCCGTCTTCGGAATCTTCTGTTTGTCGATACCCATGAACATCACTTTGGTTACGCGCAGTTCTGCCTGAGCAGTGCACTATTATATCTCTTAATTCTCAGTGCGAGAAGGTTGTTGCACTTAAATCAACCTGACATCCAGAAGCATTGGCTCCATTTTGCCGGTTGAGATTGTGTTAAAATCTGGCAAATGGCTTCGCAAAGGTGGTGTTCATTCTTGGAAGGCGAACTAGTCGCTCTGCAGAACCGGATTCTAGAGCTGAAGAAGAAACGAAATGCTTTGATCATAGCGCATAACTACCAGCTTCTTGAGATTCAGAAGGTTTCAGACTTTGTTGGGGACTCCTTGCAGCTGGCGGTAAAATCTGCCGAAGCGAAAGGATACGATCTTGTGGTATTCTGTGGAGTCAAATTTATGGCGGAAATGGCTGCTGTTCTTTCCCCAGATACACCAGTCTACATTCCTGCACCTGAGGCTTTGTGCCCGCTCGCTTCCTTTGTTTCTCCTGATAAGGTGCGGGCGAGGAAGCAGGAACATCCTGGCGCTCCTGTGGTTGTTTACGTCAACACAACCGCGGAAACGAAATCATCTTGCGACATTGTATGTACATCAAGCACCGCAGTAGAGATAGTAGAAAGCTTGGGAGTCGACAAGGTCCTGTTCGGTCCTGATAAGAATCTGGCTGAGTACGTGAGAAGACAGACAGGCGTTGAGATTGTAGACATAGAACCTAAGGGTCATTGTTATGTTCACAGAATGTTCGATGTGGCCCAAATCGCATTGCTAAGGGAGGAGTATCCTGATGCGGTTGTTCTTGCACACCCTGAATGTCCCCCTGAGGTCCAAGATGTGGCTGACTATGTGGTTTCCACTGGCAGGATGGTGAAGACCGTTGAGGAGTCATCCGCCAAGACCTTCATCATAGCAACAGAAGTTGGGTTGGTTGAACAACTGCAGGACAAGCATCCTGACAAGATTATCCTCCCAGCATATGATGGTGCGATTTGCCTTCAGATGAAGAAGAATTCGCTGGAGAAGATTGCTGAGGTCTTGGAGGATTTGCCAGAGAGGAATCTTGTGACGGTCCCCGCGCATATGGTTGGTCATATCCGAGAAACTATTGAACGAATGTATCAGGCGCTTGGCCGTCCATCCATCGCTGACACAACCAGCTAACAGAGTTGAAACGAAACTACAGGGGTTCGATCATGGCCAACAATTCTGACACTTGTTGAATGATTGGTCCCTTATGTCCTGCGCGCCGGAAGTCCTTCTCTTTGAACATGCCTTCAAGACCAACGAATTTACAATAATCCTTGGACCGCTCGTAGTCTTTCAACGAGTCTCCCACAAATAGGGTGTCACCAAGCCGGATGCCGTGTTCTGCCTTGATGTGTTCGAAGTGGTGTTTACCCTTTTCGAAGCCGGGCCTGTATCCGACAACTTCTACAAAACATGTTGAGAGTTCCCTCTTGGCAAAATACTCAGCAATGATTGGCTGATAGGTAGAGGATGAAACGAAGACGCTGATGTCCATCTGATTCAATTGAGTGAGGGTTTCCACAACATCCGGAAACAGTTGTTGCTCGAAGATTCTCTCAATCTTCAGCTTTTCGAACTCTTCGATAGCGCGTTCGTTCTGTTCATAGCCTGGGAAGTTAAGGCTAATTTGATGCTCATAGGGTAGGCCCGTTGTGGATTTGTATCTCTCTGCTGCCTCGTCATAATCAATATCATAGTACTTCTTCATGATATGAATACCTATGTTCGCTAAGAACGACATGCTGTCAGCCAGTGTACCGTCGAAGTCAAAAATAATGGTATTACACCGAAGCTTCTTGATCATGCTTGTTTCCTACCCTATTCAGAAAGCATTCCGTTTACGTGGAGTTGGCTTTTAGTCAGTTTCGGTTTGCATACTCACGACAATTTTTCTTTCATAGGATTGACGAGGGTGAGGTTTATTTGGCCGTTCCTTCCCCTCGTGCCTCTGGAGGATGAAGCATGAAGCTCAAGCTCTGGCAGTTAGCCTATCTGGTTGGAATGGCACTGGTTCTCTCATTCATGGCAATGGACGCACTTGGCGTTCACGGGCTTGAAGGTATCACACCTTGGGTAGAGCTCTTAGGCGGTGTCCTGCTGATTGCAGGGTCGTGTGAGGCATTCGTTCTCTCGGTTGAAGGTCTCGCGCATAGATATCATCTAACAGATTATGTGGCTGGTATCTATGCTAGCATCGCGAGCACGATACCTGAGCTCTCAGTAATAACATTCCTCATTCTTGCTGAGCAGTACGAGCTTGCCTGGGTGCTTGCTCTTGCTACCATCTTCATGAACTCCATTGTATTTGCGATTTACACACTCATGCTACCAAAAGACAAGCACGGGGACTACAAGTTGCCTGATGCGATTATGTGGGTTGGTAGTGACCTGCTCTCCATGGGGTCTGTCATTAGCCTCTCGGTTGGCCTCTCGATGTTGATAGTCTTCGTGTTCTCCTTGGAGAATCCTGCGTTGCCTCGATTCCTCAATTGGGGTGAACTCATAATGTTTGGAGCAGTTCTTCTGGCCGTGTTCATCGCCTATCTATATCGCGTCACGAAATACTATGGAAAGATTGACCCGACATCGGACGACCACATAATGGCGGGCAAGGTATATCACGAACCCATGTCCCAAAGAACACTGGCCATATTCCTGATTCTGGCTTCACTTGGCGCGCTAATTGGTGGTGAGGCACTTGCGAATTTCGCGCATTTCGCAGAGCATACGCTGAATCTGAACTTCCTTTATGCCGCTCTTCTCCTGGTCGTATTTGCAGGTACTCCAGAGTACATCATAGTCGCTTCCAGCCACATGAAGGATGAGATAGAAATCGCGCTGTCCAATGCGTTCGGCGGCATCGTGCAAGTCTTCTTTGTAGTCTTTGCCTACACGTGCCTTGCTGCTGGAGTAATCGGTGGCTTAATTCTCGGCCACGTTGATGTGATTCCAATTGATCTGTTCTCGGTTGTTTTGTTGTTCTTTGCATTCCCGACTATGTTTATTCTGCATCGGTTTATCGCGGATGACTCCAAGGTGAACGCTCTGGAGTCCATCGCAATGATTGCTGTCTTTGTCATGATGCTCTACGTGCTGCTGACATTTGGAATCTACCCGCTCAACTAACGACCTGGCAACATAGTCCCATGCTCACGCAGGGGGCGTTGTGAGTTGCTCGTTTAATCAAAAGGGCGGAGAACTCTTATGCATCCGGGCATACTTGATAGCAAATAGCATGAGGCGAGAAAATGAAATACATCGCAATCTGGGAATACGATCCTAAGGACCTAGACGCAGTGCAGGCTAAATGGAAGAAGCTTGGAGAGGTTCGGAAAAAGAAGCCGGAGCTCTTTCCGAAGTCGCTATCGAAGGCATACGTAATGTTTGACGGTACTGCAGGCTTCCAGTTGTACGAAGCTGATAGCGCTGATCAGATAGCGGGCATGGTTGCCTATTACACTCCTGAGGTGGAGTTTCGATTCACTCCGATTACAGAGTTGAAAGAAGCAGCCGCTGCTTATGAGAAACTGAAATAGAAACGCATGAATTCGGGGGGTCCCCCCTTTCCATCCTTGCATGGCAAGCAGTCAGTAGGATGACATCGAAGTCGGAGAAGACCGCACTACATGCTATCCTATTCGGCATATGGGCGATTTGGATTCTTGCAGTATTTGAATGCAATCTGGTTCAAGAGATGCTTCCTTTCTTGTAATCCTTGATGCATCTGTCTATTGTTTGGTATGCATCTTCCAGCTCTCTGAATTCCTTGACCTCCACGATTCCCTTCTCCTGGATCTTGTAGGTTGCATAGAAGTGCTTTACCTCATCAATCAAGCTTTTTGAGAGGTTTCTGATGTTTTCGACTTCTCTGTAATAAGGATCGTTGATTGGGACTGCTATGATCTTATCATCGGTTTTTCCTGCGTCGTTCATCTTCATTACACCAATAGGTCGCGCGTGGACCACACATGATGTGAAGGTTGGTTCATTAATCAACAAGACAACATCGAGTGGGTCTAGGTCGTGGTCAAGCGTCTGTGGAATGAAGCCATAATCAAATGGAGCGTACGTGTACAAAACACGGTCAAGCTTGAAGAGGTTGTGGTCAGAATCATACTCGTACTTGTTCTTGCTTGCTCGCGTCATCTCGACTATGACGTAGATTTCGCGAGGTGGGTCTGGCCCCGATGGAATGTCGTGCAGATAGTTGGTCATTATACTCGGATTCCACCACTTCGTGACTTATCCATCCATTTGAGGTTTGCTAAGCAGTCTTGTGTTGAGTCTGCTTGGAATGAAAACGGAAAAATGAAAAGCAAGCCCGGGAGTTTCCCACCTTACGGCAGAATCTCCCGGCCCAACTCCTTGAAGGGGTTGGAATATGCTTCTAGATGATGCTCAATTGCTTGCCAATTTTCTCGTAGGCTGCGAGTGAGATGTCAAGCTGTTCTATGCTGAGACCGGAGTTCATCATGTTCCTTATTCGAGCTTTATCGCGGGCGACCATCGGGAACACTATCGGCAGTGCAAGAATGCCTTCCTTGTAGAGGCCATCGCTCAGAGCTGCGGCCTTTGAGCTCTCACCAGTCATAGCTGGAACAATCGGTGTTTGGCTAAAGCCTGTGTCAAAGCCCATCTGTTGGAGTCCCTTCACGAAGTACTCTCTGTTCTTCCACAGAGTCTTCACATGCTCTTCCTCGGTTTCTAGCACATCGATCGCTGCGATGCATGCTGCCGCTGTTGCTGGGGGATGTGACGCACTGAGGAGCCACGACCTGCTCTTATTTAGAGCGTAGTTCACCATGTCTCGGCTCCCTGCAACATGACCACCCATGACGCCGAACGCCTTGGAGAATGTACCCATCTCGAAGTGCACGTCGTGATGAGTGAGATTGAAGTGTGACACAATACCTCTTCCGCCCTTGCCCAGGACTGCTTCGCCGTGTGCATCGTCGACGTAGATCATTGCGCCATGTTCCTTGCCGACTTCGACAACCTTGTCCAGTGGGGCTATGTCGCCGTCCATGCTGAAAACACCATCTGTGATTACCAGAATCTTATCCGGTTTCTCCTTTTCTGCTTCATTCAGAACACGCGCCAAGTCATCGGTGTCGCAGTGTTTGAAGACGAAGCGCTTTGCCTTCGTGAGTCTAACACCATCAATTATGCTGCCATGATTCAGCTCATCGGAGATGATTGCATCATTCTTGCCAACGAGTTGTGGTATCAATCCTTCATTGGTAGCGAATCCCGCGCTGTACGTCAGTGAAGCTTCCGCACCCTTGAAGTTAGCTAACCTGCGTTCAAGTTCCAAGTGAAGGTCCATCGTACCAGCAATCGCTCTCACGGAACCAGAACCAACGCCATGAGTTTCAATTGCCTTCAGCGCGGCCGCCTTCATCTTGGGGTGATTGCTCAAGTTGAGGTAGTTATTGCTGCAAAGCATGATGACCTCTTGACCGTCCACTATTGCCTTGGGGGTGCTTGGGCCTTGAAGTTCTCTGATCTTCCAGTCGAAGTTCTGCTCGACTAGCTTGTTGTACTCGGTTCTCATCCAGCCTATTGGGTCTCGCATTATTGTCACCTTGATTTCGTAATCACAATCTAACGACCCATGTTCGGGTCATACTACGCGGGGCCGGATTTTTCAGCTATATGAACGCTTTGTTTCCGCGAAATTCGACTTATGCCGACGGGATTCTGGACCAATCAATGCGATATGCATAATGATTCATATCGATATGCTAGGCAAAGCACAACGGGTATTAGGGAGTATTGGTTTTCTAGAAAACATCTAGGGGTATTGATTCTGAATGAGTAAGGTATTGCGCATTAATATGAGTGACTTAGGTCACAAGTGGGAGACCCTGCCGAAGAAGTACGAGACCCTTGCTGGTCGTGCGTTCACTTCAGCAGTAATACATAACGAGGTTGATCCAACGTGTCATCCGCTTCGTGAGAAGAACAAGTTCGTAATAGCGCCAGGGCTTCTTGCTGGAACAATGGCACCATCCTCAGGCCGCTTGAGTGTGGGTGGGAAGTCTCCTCTCACTGGAGGCATCAAAGAGGCAAATGCTGGCGGACTCACCGCTACAAGGCTTGGTTACCTTGACCTGCGAGGTGTCATCATTGAAGGTGCACCGCCAGTTGAAACGAAGGACTGGTATAGCATCTACATTGGCAAGGATACGTGCGAGGTCAAGAAGACAAACGACTATGCCGGAATGGGCCTCTACGAACTAATAGGCAAGATTTGGAAAGCCTATCCCAGCAAGCCGGGCATCATAGGATGTGGGATTGCGGGCCAGCGTCTTCACAAGGGTGCTGGGGTCTTTGGAAACAATGTTGAGAATACCGATCCTGGCCGCTACGCTGGTCGTGGTGGTCTTGGTGCAGTTCTTGGCTCAAAGCGTATTATAGCCATCATCTCGGACGCATCAAGCGGCTCAAGGCCTGAAGCAAAAGATAAAGACCGTTTTGAAAAAGGGCGGAAAGCCTTCAAGGACGCACTCGACAACCATGCCCTTACAGGGCGATTGAACAATGAAAAGGGTGAACCCTACGGCGCATTGAAGAACTATGGCACGAATGTCCTTCAGAATATACTGAACGAGGCTGGTGCCTTGCCAACACGAGGCTTCAGGACTGGACGATTCGAGGATGCTGCTAAGATATCTGGTGAGGCAGTTCACGATCTCGTTGATAAAACCCGCAAGAAGTTCGGGGACAAGGCTGAAGGCAAGTACGGGCATGCATGCCATCCTGGGTGTGTCATAGCATGCTCCAATGTAGTACCCTATGAAAAGACCGGGAAAGCCCACGTGTCTCCACTTGAGTACGAAACCGCATGGGCGCTTGGCACGAATTTGGGTATTGGTGTTTTGCACGATGTGGCTGAGATGAACCGTATCTGCAATGACTTGGGTCTTGACACCATTGAAGCTGGCAATGCAATCGCCATGTTCATGGAATCTGGTTTGATTGACTTCGGAGATGGATCCGCCGCAATTGAGCTTTTGAAGAACGGCTATCATCCTGAATCAGCAAAGGGTGCTTTGGTGTGTTCTGGCGCATTGACTGCAGGAGAGACTCTGGGAGTTTGCAGGATTCCAGTAGTGAAGGGTCAAGCTCTACCTGCATACGATCCGAGGCCTATCCGAGGAATTGGAGTCACGTATGCAACAACCACAATGGGTGCCGATCACACGGCCGGATACACGATAGCGGCTGAGATTGTTGGAATTAAAGGAAAGGTCACCGATCCAAAAGCCATAGACAAGGCTGAGCTGTCGCGCACCTTCCAGGCAACAACAGCATACATCGATTCTACGGGTTATTGTCTGTTTATCGCATTCTGCGTTCTGGACGACGATAGCGGATTCAATGGGATGCTCGACACAGTCAATGGCTTCCTTGGAAAAGACATTGATATTGGCGAGTACGGAATGGCCATTCTCAAGAATGAACGTGCCTTCAACAAGGGTGCTGGTTTCACAGCGAAGGATGATCGTCTTCCGGAGTTCTTCCACACAGAACCACTACCGCCCCACAACGTTGTGTTTGAGGTCTCTGACGAGGAGATTGATGCAGTCTTCAAGGATATGTGATGGAATATCGAGCAACTTTGAGGGAGCTCCGGCTCCCTCGCTTCTTCTTTTGCTCATTTGCTTGAGAGTACGCTCTGATGAAACACCTTATCTGTGAAAAGCCCGAGAATTGATAATGATGCTCGAGATACACCTGTATGGGAAACTGCGGTCCCTCATTTCCGGAGCCCGACCAAACGAAGATACAGTCCTGAAGTATGAATTCATTGAGAACGAAACATTCGCTCAACTTGTGCAGCGACTCGGATTGAAATCAAGCGATTTGGGCGACTGTTTCCTGAATGGAACTCTTGTCAAGCCCAGCAACATACTGTCTGATGGTGACAGACTGGGCATGTTTCCTTTCAATATGGTCTTGCTATGCGGAGGTCAGCATCTCAAGGGCCACGGTTACACTCGAAAGGATGTTGACGTTGATTACTACTAGGTGGGGTGCATGAAGATCTTTGCAAAGCTCTATGCAACTCTCCGCAAATTCGCTCCCCCTGATAATGAGCTTGGCGAATTCTTTGAAGTTGAGTTCAATGGGGCGACAATCTCCGATCTTATAGAGCAACTCGGCTTCACTCCGGAACAAGCTCGGATTGTATTTGTGAATGATAGCCAGACATCTGATTTGTCGTCTACTCTGACGAATAGGGACCGAGTCGTTATATTTCCGCCAGTGGGCGGCGGATAGGTCCCAAGAGCTACTAGTCTGTGTCCGGCTCTGGTTCAGACTCCGGTTCAGGCTCTGGTTCTTCCTCTTTCTTTCCGCAGACTATTGAGATGAAAGCCAAAGCAGCTAGCAAGAGGGCCATGCTACCAAATAATGTCAAACTCATTCGATCACCGCGCAGATGTTCTTGTTGCCATTTGATTGACGGACCTTTGTAATCAATCTTTGGGCCCTATGAATCATCTCTTCAATCAGTAAAGTCCTCGGACGCTAAGACGAACTTCACCTTCCTGAATAGTGCTTGTGAATCTACTGATACTAGACCATCAAGGGGCGTGTTCCGCGCAAGATTCTTATCAAAGCTCGATGAGTCCTCTTGGCCCCTTTTGGAGAGGGGTCGGTGGTTAGATTATGGAGATTTCGAAGTTTCTTAGAATGTCGTTCCTTATCGATGGTCTTGTTGCCATTGTGTATGGACTTGTCATGTTGCTGATTCCTGATATCCATGCAAGCATGTTTACTTTCCCCTATGAGGAGTTTGCCGATCGTTACATTGGAGCTCTGTTTCTAGGATATGGTATTGGGAATCTACTCGCATATAGAGCATCATCTTGGGAGAATGTTGAGCTCGTTGTCTTAATGAATCTCACATTTCTAGTGATTGGCCTGTTTGTCATCTTGTATTCAATTGCTGTAGCAATCCTATCAGTCGCAGCATACATGCAAGTGGGCTTGACCCTATTCCTGCTGTTCCTCTTCCTCTACTCATACTATGAAGTCAAATTCAAGAAAGCATGAACTTAACGGATTCTGGTGCAGTCCATCTTCTCTGCACCAGTTCTTTCCTTTTCAAGCCGCTCGGTGTCAAATCAGGTCTTTCGCCGCAGCAACCCAGTCGCGAACCTTCTTGAGATCGAACGTATAGCCTGCAGGCACTCTGAACTCCTCGGACGCTAAGGCGGACTTCACCTTCCTGAGTAGGGCTTCTGGGTCTGCCGCCGCAAGATCATCTAGGGTTGTGATACCTGTGGCGAATACAATGGCTTCCGCATCCTCCTCTGAGATACCATCAATCCACGCAAAGCGCCCCATGGCAACCCATTTGCCTGCGACTTCGGAGCCCACATCACAAATCTCAGCAACTCTCTCCGGTCTCGTTCCGAGCAAATCCTGAACTGAATCGATGCCTGCATCTCGAAGCATAGAGCCATAGGTTTCTCCAATACCTTCAATGGTTTCGATTGGCAGTTGGCTCAGCTCGACTTTCGGCTGCACAACTTCGGGTACATGTTTCTCCTCGTGCTTGTCGGGCTTTTTAGCTGGTTTCGATGCTTTCTTCTTCTTGGGCTTTGCTTTGGGCTTGGTTTTGTCAGGTTCTTCATCCACTTGCGGACCAACTGTTTCCATTATGTCCTCAACAATCTCACTGAAGCTTTCGCCCCAACCCAGTAGGACCACAATGATTAGGATAACTAGCACTGACATAGCCAGAATGGCGTTGTTAGGGTCGTATTGCCAAAGTAGAGCCGCCATAATCGCTAGGACTATCCACACGATAACGACTGGAATCATGTTCTTGTACTTCTGAGCCCTTGAAGACATACCACATTTTCTCATTCTTGCTGGATCGGCCACGCATTCCTCTTCGTATTGATAAATGAATCTCTACGAATGGGCGTGTTTGTTACGATTTCTTCTCACAGCTGCACATGGGTAGCACTACGCATTACCTTCCGTAAATAAGAAAAGGACCTTTGAATGCCATAAGAGGATAATGAAGGACATGTCGCGCTCCGCCAAGACATTGGTTGTTGTGAGCGTTGCATGCATCATCGCTCTCGCTACTTTCCCTGGCAGCATGGTCGGAGGTATGTTTGGACTGACATCTATGCAGCTCTACTCAGGCGGCTGATTCTCGTCAACCTCTTCATCCTCTCTTCCCTTGCAGATGAATTCAGGAACAACAAGGATTGCAATGAATACAGCTGCCATGAATAGCATCCCTTGCCAGGTTCTTAGGAAGATACTGATTCCTCCGACTTGAGGGATTCTCCAGACGAGCACACCGACGATGTCCTCGTAAGTACGATAGCCGAAATCCTGAGATGGGTTATTATCCCCGCGCGTGTAGTACCTGTAAGTGCCATTTACTTCTTCAATGGATACGACCCTATGCACAATTGGGGCTTCAGTGTACCAGCTGGCCCGGAAAACAATGATGTCGTTTACAGCGATATCCTCGGGAGCTCGCCCCTGCAGGACTAGGAGGTCATTCACCTCCAAGGTTGGGGTCATCGACTCACTAGTGACAACCACGAGCGGCGTCGTTGTCCCCATCCCTAACATGAAAACGCCGTAACCCGCAAGAGTGCCGCCTATCACTACAACAAACAAGAATACTGTTTTTGCAAGTTCAGACCGTTGATCCCATTTCAGACGTTGACGCATTCGCTCCATGACCCAACACTCTTCACACGCGAACTGCGCCTGTCTAATAAAACTGACGAAGCCCACCCTATCCGTTCATATCACAATGTTAAACAATGGCAGAACGCAACTCGAAAGAGCCGAGGCAAGTCTGAATGAGTAGTATCTGGGTTAAGGCATGGATGCGCACCCCGAAAGTCAACTGTGGGCTTTGCGGTCGGGCTGCTTGCACAGGTTTTGCCAGGGCCCTAGTTGTTGGGCAGCTTGGTTTAGATGATTGTCCGATTCTTGGGCTCCTTGATTACCGCAACTTGAGGGCGGAGCTTGAGGCAATGATTAACGGGGATTCCACTCCCCGCATGGGAATTGCGCCGGAGCTCCCCGAAGGGGGAGTTCTCTTCACCCAGCCCTGCAAGGATACGAATGACAGAGTGATGGCTGAGCTCAGCCTGCATAATGGCGTCGAGCCCGGCGAGAGTATGCGGTTTGCAGTGTTTGACCCTCGAACGCTTTGCGATCTGATGAATTGCCTGCAATCGCAGTTTGACCTAGTCAAGTGCAGCCGTGATCTTGGATACGGTCGAGCGGACGTTGATGAGATGAACATCACCGTTCTTCAGGACGGACGTATCAACATGAGGCGAGTGAAGAACCGCGACCAAGTAATGAATGTCTTTGGCAAGCTTGAACGTGCCCTTGTCGGCGCAACAATATGCAACTGCTGTGGTTGCGACCTTCTCTCTATTCTGTCAGGCTGTGTAGAACCTGTGGATGGTGACAGGCACACTGTATACGATGCGGGCACGAACATGAGCATCGATGAGAAGCGTGCTCAATTGCCTATCAGACGAGCAGATGTGGAATTAACCCTCGATGAGAATGCAGAACATGCTCTGAACCTAATACGGAGCCTCGCTGATCATCTAGAGTCCGGCATGGCGCAACTGCTGGACGGAAGCATCAAGCTATTTCGTGCGGCGAGTTCAGAGAAAGCTAGGTGTTCGCTTGTAGAGCTAATCACTAATCCATCTCTCTACGGAAATGAAACGTTACTACTCAAGGTTCTGGCTCTCGTTAGAGTCGTTTACGATGCATTGTGCGGAATTTCAGAATTGGCAGAAATTCTGACATTTACTCCAAAAGAAGCACACGATGCTATCCTGAAATTCGTGTCCTTGGCTCAATCCGGCGAGCTTGCGTTACAATTGGAAGCAACTGATGATCAGACGCATGTTCTTGCTTATGCTCATTCATTGAGATTGAATCGGGCCGTTCGGCTTTTGCAGGAATGGGTTCGATAGTGCAAGCATTCCTGCAAGGGCTGGTTTCCAGAATATCGGTGTTATGCTGGATGGTCTGAAGCATTGGAAAAAAGCAGGATATCCGGCACAGACAGGTAGGGCCTAGGCGAAGTACATATTCTAGCGTCGTGTGGTCGGTCGAACACATATGCAGGCGCGGTATATCCACTGTGTTTATCTCAAGCCTCACTGCCGAATAAGGATGAAATGTGAACTAGAAGTTGACCGCCAAGATAGGTCACACCAACTGCCTCTGTACCACTGAGAAAAGTAGGGTCCGTCAATGTGCGATATCCGATTATGTAATCTGAAATGAAGAACAGCAGAAACCCAAGAAAAAGACAGATGACGAAGAGTTTAGGATAGTCATCAAACCACTTTGATAAACTGAATGCCAGAACTGTGGTCAGGAGAATCCCATAGCCAAACAAGCCCATACTAATGACCATTTCAGCTGGGTTATACAGAGTCAGGACGAACAGGACAATAACAATCACAATACTGACAATCCAGATGCTCACATTTCGTGTGATTAGTTTGGGAGATTCGCTTCTTAGAAGTAAGGGCGAGCGATCTTTGAGAGCCAGCAGATAAACCACGTGCCCCAGTGCAAACATGAGAACACCGTTGATCAATGGATCTGGGGTGATGTGAAATACTGATGCCATGAGGAGGTCTCCTACAAAACAAATCAACATTGCAATGAACATGAGTAGAACGAACCGGGACCACTTCTCTGTCGTTCTTTTATCCATATAGTTCACGAAAGCTAGACTGACAATCATCGCTGATGTAGCTAGGAAATTCCAGTTGGGCGTACCTTGATTTATCATGATTATAAGAAGTGCAGTGGAAATGAAAATCGCCAGGATAATTAAGACACGCAAGACACCAAGTGGAGTTTTCAATGAAGCAATTGACATTCAATTTTCACCTCAATGAGATATCTAGAACTGAACCATCTGGGGAATCTTAAGGATTCCGGCTTTGATGAACCACTTTTATCAGTGGAACTGATATTGGCAAGGGTATGTACACAGGGAATCTTGTCCGCCTTCGTGCACTTGAGGAGTTAGACCTAGATAGCATTTTGAGATTCTACAACACCCTCGAACTGAGGAAATTCTTGGGTCCTTCAATAGCCAGGTCTAAGAGGTATATGGAGCAATGGTTACAAGAGGCTTCAACTCGGAATCCTTGGAGAGACGGACATCTCGTAATGGCGGTTGCAGAAAAAGAAACAAACGATTTCCTTGGTATCGCCCGATTGAAAGATATCATACTCCCCCACAATCGAGCAGAGGTTGGAATATCAATCCATGATCCAGAAAAGAGGGGAAAAGGATACGGGACGGATGCAATGCTAGTATTGCTCGGTGTAGGATTCAACATCCTCGGGCTACACAGTATCTATCTTGACACCATGGAAGACAATGAATGGGCGATTCACGTGTTTGAGAAGATCGGATTCAAACATGTTGGTATCCTCCGCGAAACTGAGTTATTGATGGAAAACGAAAGGGCCTCTTGATAATGGATATCCTCAGAGAAGAGTTCATGGAAAGATATCCTGATGGTGCCTTCACAAGCCCTCAGTAGTTTCTGCTCTGACTAGTTCACGATTTCTCTTAACTGCGAAATACATTGGAATCACACTGATTGGGTAGAGAGTCATTGCGATTGGAAAGACAATGACACCAAAGGCTGTCATACTTGAGAATATTCCTAGACTAAGCATTACTGCTGTTATGAGTGTTCCAGTCTGCCGTGGAACTGTCCACATTATCCTCGTAAGTGCAAACGAGCGACCACGTCTCTTCTGGCTTATCTCACCCATGAATAGTGAATTATTGGCAGGTTGTGCCATGTTTGCAACAGCTTGTCTAGCTATGTAGAATACTGCCATAAGTAGAAAACCTTCAGGTCGTGGAGAGAATACGATTCCAATTGTTAGAATAGGCGCTAGAATATACAAGCTTGTGATCATCTTCAGCTTTCCAGTTCTTTCACTCATTACACCAACAAAAAGTGCTCCCGATGCAAGTGTCACATTTGCAATTGCTGGGAGGCTACCAAGTACAACTTCGCTGGGATTGAACGCATCAATAATCCAGAGGATCATATAGGGTACAACCATACCCGAACTGAAACCCATAATCATTCGGCTGACTCCGAATAAGGCAGTAGTTTTTGTATCATTTTTCGCATCTTGGGTTCTCTCAATAGATGTGTCGACGACTTCATTGCTATTGAGCATATCATTGGCTTTGAGCCATCGCTCTGCCATGAAACCAACGATACCAGATGCAATTCTAAGCGTCCCCATGATGAAGAACAAAATCATATATCTGACCAATACTGGGCTTATGCCGGGAAGTGCAGTTTCGTCGAGAATGTATCCTCCCAAGAATGATCCCGCAATGGCTGCTACGGTAGCGATAGCCATTGTATACCCGTAGGACTTTGTACGCTCATCTCCTCGCTTTGTGGCGTCTGCGATTAGAGCTGTGACCGATGACAACCTAAAACCTGCACCTATTCCGGTGGCTGCAAAGAGGATGAGTATCAATGTGGGATCTGTCGCAAAAGGTAGGAATATTATTATGATGCCTGAGAAAACTCCTCCAAAAAGGATTACCGGACCCCTTCCTTTCCTATCACTGAATGCTCCTGCAGGGAATAGCACTACAGATTGGGCGTATCCCGCCATTGCGACCATCAGTCCGTAGAATGCCTCGTCTGAGCCTATCGAAAGAACGAAGAGTGGTAGCACAATTATGTTGAATGATCTGCTCAATCTATTCAATGCAGATAGCAAGGATAGCCACGCAATCTTCGAGGCATTACTTCCATTCGTGCCGTTGTCTAATGAGGCTGCTTCCAATCCGATGTCACGGTCCTTTACAGGACAAAGTCTTGAAGCAGCTTCCTTGATAACCTTTTATCATACGACTTTGATTTCGGTACATTCAAGTTGTATCGCCACGATTAGCAATCTACGCGAGGAGATTTTAGCCATTAATCCACCTGATGATACACACACTGATTTCGACAACCGGATGATAGGGCTTAGGTGATGTGGGTGTTCTGGCGTCGTGCGACTGGTCGTTCTGAAATTGTGGCTGCGAATGGTGTAGTAGCTTCCTCGCAACCTCTGGCAACTCAGGCCGGGCTTGAGATTCTATCTAATGGAGGAAATGCTGTTGATGCAGCAATCGCGACCGCCGCTGTGCTTGACATTGTGGAGCCTTTCAGTACTGGATGCGGCGGAGACGCCTTTGTATTAATTCATCTACCCGGGAAGAAGAAACCGCTCTCTGTGAATGGCTCAGGCCGGGCGGGGACAATGACGACTTTGGATGAGCTGCTTGAGAAAGATTGGAAGCATATGCCTGTTCGAGGTGGACCCCCAGTTACAGTTCCTGGAGCCATGCATCTTTGGGGATACATTATCGAGAAGTATGGCGCATTGGAGCTGAGAGATGTTCTGTCACCTGCAATCAAATACGCTCGCGAAGGGTTTCCCGTTTCACCAATTATCTCTGAAGTGTGGAGTCTCGTAATCCAAGTTCTGGGGAATGAAGCGGCACGTAAGATATTCAGTATCAGTGGAAGGTCTCCTGAAGCAGGAGAAATGATGTTCAACAAGGACCTAGCGAAGGTCTTTGAAACCGTGGCTGCTGAAGGAATATCCGCCTTCTACGGGAGCGCCATAAGTGAAGCAATCGTGAAGACGGTGCAAGACCATGGCGGGTTCCTGACTCTAGATGATCTCGCTAAGCACAAGACTGTTGAAACTAATGCAATATCCACGTCATATCGAGGTGTCGAGGTCTACGAACATCCGCCAAATGGACAAGGATTTGCCGCTCTCGCAATGCTGAATCTCATGGAATCATTCGACTTTGGGAAATACTCGCCCCTAGATGCAGAGCGCTACCACACCATGATAGAGGCCAAGAAGCTTGCCTATGCTGACCTGTATCAACACAACGCAGACCCCGATTTCTATGATGTTCCCTTGGATGATCTTCTCTCGAAAAGGTATGCGAAGAAGCGAGCTGAGCGCATCATTCCGGAACAGGCAATGGAGGCTCCAAGTTCTGGAATCGCAATTGGTCCAGATACGATCTACCTTGCAGCAGCCGATGGTGATGGAATGGCAGTGTCGTTCATCAACAGCCTTTACATGGGGTTCGGGAGCGGGCTCGTTGTCCCAGGCTATGGAATAAAACTTCAGAATCGTGGGAACCTATTCTTACTTGACCCGAAGCACCCTAATTGCTATGCGCCAGGAAAGCTTCCGTTTCATACAATCATTCCTGGAGCGCTGTACAGGGACAACAATCTCTTCGGAGTGTTTGGAATAATGGGCGGAGCGCACCAAGCACAAGCTCATGCTCAGTTTGTAAGCAACGTCATTGATCATCAAATGGGTCCTCAGGAAGCATTGGACCATCCACGTTTCAATCATAATCAGGAGATGAATACGGTAGCTCTTGAGAATGGCATCCCTCCTGGGATTCAGAATGAGCTACGCAGTCGTGGACATAAGCTAGTTCATGAAACCATGTCGGGCTTTGGCGGCGGTCAGGCCATATTCCGTTTGCGAGATGCTTGGATTGCTGGCTCTGATTTCAGAAAGGACGGTCAGGCTGCTGGCTTCTAGCTTGCTCCAATATCGTCATTCATAAAATCCCAGTCATTTCACAATCTTCATAATCTGGGCAGTGAATCTGCACAGTGCTGTCGACATTCTTGTTGACAGAAGGTGGCCCTAATGACAGAGCAGCCAATGAAGTACAGAGACGAAAGTGACCTTCTAGGTTCTAGACAAGTCCCCACAGATGCATACTGGGGAGTCCAGACTTTGCGCGCGTCTGAGAACTTTCACGTTTCAGGAGTAAGTCTGCATCAATACACGACTCTCATCAATGCTCTTGCCATGGTGAAAAAAGCATGCACCCTTGCCAACATGAACCTTGGAGACCTCACCAAGGAGTACGGAAATGCGATAATCCAAGCGTGCGATGAGATACTCGGGGGTGAATTTCATGATGAGTTCATTGTGGATGCGTTTCAAGGCGGGGCTGGCACTTCAACGAATATGAACGTTAACGAAGTCATCGCGTCAAGAGCCAATGAGATTCTTGGCGAACCGCGGAACACCATGGCTCCGATTAATGCGAACGATCATGTCAACATGAGTCAGTCGACCAACGATGTGTATCCAACCGCAACGAAGATTGCCACAATCTTTGGTCTGAACGCCCTATCGACCAATGTTGAAGCGCTCGTGAATGCTCTTGAAGAGAAAGCTGAGGCCTTCAAGGACCTCCTCAAACTTGGTCGAACAGAGATGCAGGATGCAGTGCCCATTACGCTAGGACAGGAGTTCGGAGCTTGGGCTGGCCCTTTCAAACGTGATTTGCATAGGATAGGCTGGGCCATTGATACTCTGGAAACTCACAACATTGGAGCAACAGCAATTGGAACCGGTCTCAACGCTGACCCGGAATACATCAAGCTCGCAGATAAGTACTTGCGTGAAGTGACTGGTCTGCAGAATCTCAAGACATCTGAGAACCTTATTGACGACACACAGAACAACGATGAATTCGTCCACGCCTCGGGTCTCCTCAGAGTCCTTGCCACTAATCTGAGCAAGATGTGTGGAGACCTTCTGCTCCTGTCATCAGGGCCTATTGGGGGCTTCCATGAAATTACATTGCCTGCAGTTCAGCCTGGCTCTTCAATCATGCCCGGTAAGGTGAATCCCGTTATTGTTGAGATGACTTTGCAATGTGCTTATCAAGTGATGGGACATGATGCAACCATATCCCTCGCCGCTCAGGGCGGGATGCTTGAACTGAATGCCTTTGGGCCTCTGATTACATACAACTTTTTCCAAGCTTTAAAGCTGCTGAGGAATTCAATACCAATTCTCGCGGAGAAGTGCATTATAGGAATAGAACCAAACATGGATGGTCTAAACAAGGTTTACAAGAGCGTGGGCTTGGTTACGGCTCTCGTACCAATCATTGGCTATAAAGCCTCAAGCAGGATTGCCAAAAAGGCGCTCGAAACCAAAAGACCGATACGTGAGCTCGTACTGGAGGAAGGATTGCTTTCTGAGGGGGAATTAGATCACGTGCTCACTCCTGAGCGCATGACGCGTCCGGGCATCTTGGGGCATGACCATGAAGACATCAAGCGGAAGCTCGACAAGAAGTCCTGAATGTCGACAGCTAATTGCTCTTCGTCTGCACACCATTCAGTACTTCATCTGCACATCTGCTGCGATGTTATCTGCGTGATCACTAACCCGCTCCAGATTCCTCAAGGTTTCCACGAAGACGCTATCAGCTTGAGGCATGCATACACCTGCGGCTGACCGCTTCTCGTGACCCTCCCGTAGCTCTCTCTCAAGCTCATCCACCTTGTCTTCTAGCAGGATTGCTCTCTCAGCTACATCCTTGTTTCTTGTTCGCAACGCATCTATCGATGTGTCGTATGTTTCTTCAACAAGTTTGAACATATCTTCCATATCTATGACAGCAGCGGCTGAGAATGAAATCTCGGCAGTCAATCGGTCGATTGCGAATTCTGCTATGTTGGATGTGAGGTCTCCGACACGCTCTATGTCCACAAGAATCGCCAGCAGTTTCATGCGCCACAGGGCGTCGGCTTTGTTCAGCTCTTCTTCTCTTATTTTGTCGATAAACTTCTCTGTAGCCCTACAGCTGTCATCAACCTTGTCCTCGTACCTGATGACCTTCTTTGCCGCCTCCAAATCACGGTGGAGCAAAGCTTTCCTGCTCAAATCTATCATCTTCACAGTGAGCTCGCCAGTTGCAATCATCTCCCTTTGAGCCTCGAGCAGGGCAACCTGTGGTATGTGAAGCATTTCGTCATCGAAGTAATGTGTTCCAATGATCTCTCCTTCTTTGTCAGGAATGAGTTTCTCACACAACTTGACAATGAGCCCCACGAAAGGGATTAGCATGAAGCTTACAGTGACATTGAAGATGGTATGAGCATTCGCAATCTGCCGAGGAAGGTCATTCGATGTGAGCGCGACTACATCAGCGAATTGTTCGAAGAACGGGAAGAATACAGCAACTCCAATGATATTGATAATCGTCTGCGCTATGGCCGTTCTTTTTGCTGGAGTTGTTGCACCTATGGCTGCCATGTTCTCTAGGAAACAAGTGCCGATGTTGGCTCCCATGATAAGAGCTATTGCTGCAGGAAGGCCAATAACACCTGCCATGCTCATCGCGATAACCAAGCTCGTTGTGGCTGAACTGCTTTGGGTGATTCCAGCAATCGCTGCACCGATTAAGATGCCGAAAATCGGGATCACGCCGAATGCGATAATCATGTCAACAAAGAATTGACTCTGTCCCAGTTCGGAGGCGCCATTCTTCATGAAATCCATTGAGAGAAACAAGAGACCTAGGCTGAATATCACTCGCCCAACCATCTTGGCGTTTTCATTCTTCAGGAACATAGTCGTGAAGAATCCAATTGCGATCAGCAGCCAGGCGAAGCCTATGCCTATTTTAAACGATACAAGCTGAGCGGTTATCGTTGTGCCTATCTCCGATCCTAACATGACATGGACTGACTGTCTAAACGTCATCATCCCGGCGTTAACAAAACCGATCAATGTTAGCACAGTGATGCTTGAACTTTGAGTCATCAGCGTTGCGGCGGTTCCTACACCCATTCCCTTTACTGGACTGTCAGTGGTTTTCTCAAGGATTTTCGCCACTCGTTTTCCAGATATCTTGCCAAGGGTTTCCCGCAGCAGCGTAATTGCATACATGAAGAGAGCAAGACCGCCAATCATGATCAGAAGATTCTCAATCATTGTCTATGCGGCATGGCTCAAGGAATCCCCGATATGAAGCTTGTGCATATCCACCAGCTATGTGTTGGCTTCGGATGCTACATGGAATTCGGAGCGATAGATGTAGTAGACAGCAACCAAGTACGCTACTGTGTGTATCATGTATATGGTCGCCTTCATCATGACATCTAAGGGCAGGAACGCAGTGAACGCATAAGACACCCAAGTTGTCATGAGCGCATAGGTTACCCACACCATCTTCTTCTCTTGAGAGGCTTTCGCATTGCGCCACACTAAGATGACTGAAGCAACCCCGAGAATCAGAAGCGGAATGTTTCGAAGCCACGCTGTATAGTTGTACTCACCAGGCAGAAGTTGGGACGTAAACCAGATGTTGGCCGGATTGAATATGAGTGCTATTCTAACGACGAAGAGGGCAATGAGCGCGTAATCAAGGTGTGTGAATGTGCCGTCTTGATACTTGCGCGTGTTGTAGAAGATAAGAAACAGGAAATAGACTGACATCGTTGTTGATGTTGCCATCATCCCTACTATACCGAGCTGGACTTCAAGACCAAGCAACTCAATAATAGCCAAGTCAGTGCCCGTATTGTAACCGACGATAGATCCCGCCAGATGCAGGCAGTCACCAAGAGCAAGCATCACATTTGAAAGCAGTATCCATCGAAGGTATCCTTTCTTCTCATCAGGCATCTTACGATAGCCTATGGTCATCAGTGCGATGAACACACCCATAATAACCAAGTAAACGGCTAGGAAAATCACTTGAGGCAAAGAAACCATTTGATTGCTCACATCCCACGATGAAATGCCTAAAATGCAGACTGCCTCAAAAGCATTTCCCCCAAATGATGACTTTTTATGTGACTTCTTGCTAGTCATTGTAATTGAACCAATAGAGGGAAAATAACCGTGCCAAAGAATGAAGATGATCGAAAGGTTGGTCCTGTGTTCCGAATTCTGTCACAGGATCTCTACAGTACAGGATTTCATGGTGAAGAGGTCGGAATACGCCAGTATGAAGTCTGGAGAGCTAAGAGCCGCCAGTTCACCAGGGACGCTGACATAATCGGGAAGATAAAGGAAGCAAAGACGAAGCGTGGCGAGAAGAAGCTATCCAAGATGGAGCGGATTGGGTTCATTATCCTACGGAAATCAGTATGGCACGAACAGGAAGATGAGCTGTTGCGTCGTCTTGTCTTGAAGCTTTTCACAGCCCGCGGTTCGTGGGTTGCAACAATCGAAGAGATGGTGGCAGATGAGTACACGAATAGCTATGTTTCTGATAAGCCAATGCTAGCATTCGCTGTGGTTTCAAGAGAAACTGAAGTCGTCACCTACATCAGGCAAGTTCGACGCGGTGCCATGGCCACTGAGAACTACGCGTTCTACATCCTTGGGCCAAACAAAACGTTCGAAGTCTTTAGAATCGAAGGCAAGCGCGCAACCATGGGCGATGATTTCAAGGTCGTGCGTCTAGCCAGCGGCAAGACTGTGGCAGAGATCGATAGCAAGTGGGGTGACATCGGCGGGGAGTTCGTTGTAAAGGTGAAGGACTCTGTTCTGGCTGAGAACGAATGGTTCTGCAGGATTCTGCAATGCTTTTCCGTTGTGATAGCTTACCGCGGTGAGATATTCAAGCGGCTGGAGAAAGGTATCAAAAAATGGCAGAAAGGAACGGACATTCCACTGCAACACAGGCATGAGATTAGCCTACTAGCAAATCCTAGAAAGCTGACACTCAAAACTGAAGAGTTCGAAGAAGTGTAAAAGGTGTGGCCAGAGCTGGCAGGGCTATGGTAGGAGGGGGAGTTTGTATCGAGGGCATTTTGCAGAACTAGGCCCTACCAGCTACATGACCACTGTATCTAACATTCGCTTGAAGTCTATTAAGGTCAGCGAGGTGCGCAAGTATTGTCGGCGGTAGGATTTCTTTCGATATTCTCTCTTTGTCAATGCAAAGCTTAAAACCATAGGTTGACCTAGAAAGAACAGCGTAAGGGAGGTTTCTGCTTTGGGAATCCCGATTCTAAGCGATATGTTTTCTGGACTAGGGGTCTTCTTCAAGACCAAGCGATTTGTTGCATATGTAACCATTTTCGTTGCCACCACATTCTTGGGTCTATTCGTATCATGGTTGATGACGCAATTTGTAGGTACACCCACCGAGGAACTTTTGGTGAACTTCTTTGCCTACACAGGCGCCACTGGCACTATCTACTTCATGATTGGTACGATACTCACCGGACTTGGGTTGGACAAACTGTGGATAAAACGCAGGGGTCGCGGCAGGTGGAACGAGATGATAGGCATCTCATGGTTTGCGATATCCTTTGCAATCTCAGTGTTCATGGCCAGGCTCTTCGGTAACAGTCCCATGATCTTCTTTGCCATGTTCTGTTGGGTTGGCTGGATTGCGTTCCAAGCGTATCTATCATCTAGAACCAGTTTGAGGATTGCCACTATTGCAGAGCCAAAGAAGGGCGGTTGGGGGATAACCATTGGTAGCTTCATTATACTCGTGATTGGACTTGTCATAATAGCAGCTGAAGCGATATTCGCTTTGGTTCTCTTACCAGGCAACTACTTCGGGTTGGGCGACGCTGTTGGAGCCACCTTTCCTGATTATCTAATAAATATCAATACCCACTTGCCGTATCTCTACCTTGCCTTTGGCATGTTAGGACTGTTTGCGTTGATCTCCATCTTCGCTTTTCTCAAATACGCCAAGAAGGGTGCAGCTCTAAATGTGGCTCTGTTGACTGTATTCATTGCATTGTACTCGGGGTACTTCCTGGTTAATGTGATTCGTAGGACCGGCGCCTCTGGACTGACCCCGGTAGACATAGGCATGTCCCTCTTCTTTCTGGCCTACGCGATGAGTGGCATTGGTAGAACTGTGACCGAAGCCGTGGAGGAGTCGCGATCTCGTCTGCGGGATCTTGGGCCGCTACTCACGTTTTTCTTGGCTAGTGGTTTCTTCTTCGTTGACAGTATCATATCTGTGTCCACTGCTGCACCGACCTCGATTCTGGCCGGCTGGTTCCAAACCGAACTCATAGCAGATTCCGATGCTGCATTCCTATTCAAGGACATTGCAAAACTCATAGCTTTCCCATTGGTTGCGATTTTTACAAGTCTGTACTACTTGCGCGTACAACGAGTTGATCGCATAATCGACAGAGCCAAGGAGGAGGGTGAAACTTTCGAGGCCGGAGAAGTAGATGAGGAGATAGCCGAGCGGGCTCCAGCTCCTGGTGAGTCATGGCCGAGTGAGCGGGCTGAGGGTATTTCGAAGGGCAAGCCTGGACATGACCTCTCGGGAGAGCAACCAGGGCGGCTTTCCGTTGACAGGAAGACATCTCGCTTCAAGCCAGGAAAGCGACTTGGTGACGACGAGGAGGAAGAAGATTAGAATCAGCTTGGGGCCCTTTGGGTCCCACACCCCCTTTTTTCTGAGCCTCTGTCAGATACGCTCAGTATGTCTGTAACGGTAGAGTTTCACTCCAAGATAGATCCAAATCGGATAGATCGCTATCTGTAGGAATGCAAGCGCATCAATGAGTCCTGCTGTGTTTGTGGATTCGAACGAAAAGATGCCTGAGTTTATCATGAGGTCTTTGCCGGACGCCACAGCAGGCACAAATGGCAGCCAGAAGAAATCAACATACCCCATATTGAGGTAAAGAGAACTGCTCGTGAATATTATGGTACAGAGGCTGAATATAACCAAAGCTTTCGATATCGGAAGCTGCGTCTTGTGTTTCAGAGCGTTTCCTATGATGAAGGACACATAACCGAATATTATCAGCAGTGGAGGGTCGATTAGAAACGTCACACCAGTGCTTCTCCGTTTTCTAGAGGACGAGCGCAATCATTGCTGCAAACATGAATATGAACGCAAAAATCGCGCAATTCACGCACAGGCCTTCTTTGAGTTCCTTCTTATCACGGCTCGAGAGCTTCTGAGAATCAACAATTTCATCGTCTTCCTTTTCAGGCATGTCTACTCCTCCGAGTGTCTGAAATATTGTTCCTGACCTGTATTAAAGATGCTGTAACCTGCCTTCACTAGAACTCAATCTTTATCTCGGTAGGGGCTAAGATAGTACACGAGGGGAAATAAATGGAAGAAGAAACAGACACAGGTTCACCAGCTCGGCCAAGGCTGAAGCGCGTAGGTCGCATTCTTTTCATTTCGGGAATCGCCATTGTTGTCGGTGGCATCGTTCTTGGTCTTAGCGTGGTGCTAGTTGCTGCCTATACGGGTTCGGCAATCATTGTGTCAAACTACGGAGGCTATGTGATTCTTGCTTTGCTTCTTGGTGTTCTCCTAGTCTTGATGGGTCTTATTGCATTGATCTTGCCTGGGGGATTCTCAAAAGATGCTGTCTGGGCAATGAGAATCGGGCCCTTTAGGTAACAGTATTTCAGCGAAGGTTCTTTTCCAGCTCGATTTCGTCGCGCATGGGGATATCGTAGAGCCCTGTTTTTGGAATTTCCGGCTTCAGTCTGCGTGACTCTTTCAGAGCATCAGTGTGAACGTTAGTGATTGTAAAGCCCCGCCTTTGGTAGAAGCGTAGTGCATCAAGATTGTCATTCGTGGTTATCACTCACAACCGGACAAATAAGCAATGACTAGGGAAGTCTTTAAGATTATCAGAATATCCTTGCATTTACCAAATATTCGGGATACTTGGCCCAAATGATATCAAGCATGTCTTTGACTCGGTGATTTGCAGTCGCCTCTTTCAAGGATTGAATCTTCTCCACAATCTGTATATCCAAGTCTTGTTGTCTTACAAGCTCTCTTCCTGAGTCGGTCAGTTCGAAAATGAAAGTATTACCAGACTTGGAGTGTTTCACATGACCCTGATCAATCAGAGAATTAAATTCTTGTGCGACTACAGTAGAATAAGGACCGAACTGATAGGGAAAGAATTTGAAATCGGTCTTCTCTTTGACTATATCCTTCGCAATCAAGAACAATTGGTGCACAACCTTGGTCTTGCCCCTAATGGGATCGCCTTCGAGCAGAGCTAGAATATAGGGTTTGACTGTCATCTCTCGGCCTCCTGAGTCTTGCTCGGAGGCAAGAAGTAGATGCGTGACCTTCCAATCGTCCGTCCCGCAATGTCGTAGGCATCGTACATCCTCTTGACCAGGTCACGGATCGTATACCATGCCCTGTACTTGATGTGATTGTGGTCGAGGATTGCCCTGATTGTCTTAATCTCGACACCGCCCTGGTTCACAACATAGTCCGAACCCAGAATCTCAAGGATGAGTTCTCTGTCGAGATCTCGTCGCTCGTCAAGAGGCGGAAACTGGCTTGTGTCCTCTGCAGGAAACTGAACCTTTCTTGAAGGAGACTTCTCTCGAGCTGCCTGACGTGCGAACGGTCTCAAGTCCTGAACTTTCACAGAACGAGCGCGTCCTCTGTCATGTATAGAGAGGTCGGCAGGAACTCCAGGGCCACGGACAATATTCACCTTGAAGCCCTTTTCATAGACTCCATAGAGTCGCTTTCTGTGCTTGATGTACTGCTCGACAGTCATGAGAACATTGTGTTCTCCCTTGTAGGCACCATGAAACAGCCTGCCCATGCGCTGCATCTCCTGCGACCTGGAACCATAGAGGAAGTCGAACTCGATAACACGCTCCAGGTCTGAGACTGAGATCCCCATATCCCCCACACGGCTCACTATTACCTGTTCTGACTTGCGGATTGTGACCATGCGATCCTTTGCAGGAGTGCTGCCATGGATAAAAGGGATCTGATATCTCTTCGAGAGTCTGCGACCAAGGTCTAATGAATCACAGAAAATAATCGTCTTTCCCTCTCGAGCCAGGAGTTCGTCACAACGCTCAGTCTTTGCCTTGATATCGCTCTCAATGAAGACCACAATCTCAGGCTGAATGATGAGACCTCTCTCCAGGAAGTACGTCCAGTTGACACCGAGCGGCATTCCACTCAACGCCCAGACTAGGTCAATCCTTCCATCCTCACGGAAGGGAGTAGCAGTCAGATTGAGTCTGTACTTAGTGTGAAGAGTGGAGAGCTGGAGGAATGTGTTCGCAGGCAGTCTGTGGCATTCGTCATAAATCACCAAGGTCCACTCCTCTCTCATGAGCTTCGGAACGTAGTTCTTGTGATACACCTGGACCAGGTACTCATCCGGTTTCAGGTCAGTGTTTTCGCGAATGTTCTCGAGCCACTGTTCTCTGAGCATCACTGAGGGCACAAGGACAAGCTTCCGTCCCTTGAGCTGGCACATAGCCTCAAGACCCATGACAGTCTTTCCCATACCCATCGGATAGAAAATGCCACAGGCACCGAGCTCCAGGAACCTATCGAAGTCGCGCTGTTGATAATCCCTGAGAGTGAACCTGCAGTGTCGGTCTTGGATATCCTCATGAACAACGGGCCTGGGTACGAATGGAAGGATCCCATCTCGAATGAGAGCAGCTATCAGATTGAATTCTTGACCCTTCTTCACTCTCAGAGTACGGTCATCAATCGGTTTCTGTGCCAGATACCTCTGATAGTGTTTTTGGACCTTCTTGATAGGGTCCCTGTCGGGACGCTTGATGATCAGCCTGCCCTGGTCGACTAGGATCCCGTCGAACGGTCTCGAGAGGTCCAGTTCCTCCTTGAGCTGCGGAGGGATCGGTTGAATCAAATCAAAATAGGGGTTGACGACAAAGACGTTGTAGGCACCCTCCTCACGCTCGAACCAGCCGAAGTGCAGCTTGAAGCACTTGGGCACTATGAGAAGCCACTCTCGTTCCTTCCGGGGAATGATCGCATAGGGCCGCTTGGTCCACTCACTAATGAACGAATCCAACTCGTCCAGGTCAATAGTGCTCGATTCAATGTACTGCATGGCCTCTGCAAACGCCTGTCTGAGTCGTTCTTCTTTTTCTCTCAAGTCTTGCTGAAGCTGGGCAATTGCCCTCTCTGAGAGAGCGATGCTCTCTTCCACTGATCTCATTCGTTCATCTATTGAATTCAAGTCTATCCCCTCACTTGATAGATGTGCAAGCTCAATGGTGCTAGGGCCATATCCTCGTAATGAGCCCCTGATCTGAGAACACATAGTTCGGAGTCGTACTCCCCTATTATTCGGACCACACTCTCATACATGAAAGCCCGTCCACTCATAGACTCCTCAAGCCCGAGCTCGTGTATAGCAGCCTTTGCCACAGAGCGGACACCAATCTGGCAGTCGCCACCGCCGAGCCGAAGCCGCCGTTCTATGATCCTCCTAATGACAGTATCAGTGGCAGGTCTTTCAGTCAATCAGATAGCCTCCGTTCCCAAGTCCGGTTTCCATGCGCTTGCTTATTCCACAAGACCCATTCGGGCATTCTCCAAAGGCATTGCCCAGCAAGTGACGCACTGACTTCCAATATTTTTGCTAGCCTCCGAGCTTTTATGAACCTCTTACCTTTCAAGGCAACCCTAGCAGATGGGATTAACAGCTCGGCCTTGCGTGTCACTCATGACACCTCCATGGTTTCACTACAGGTTTCACCATGACCTTTGAGCCGACCGAGAATCTCTCCTGTCCGTTTGGAGATGATCGTACCGTCTGGTTCAACTATAGCGGGACCGAGATACTCCTGGATGGGATCCCCGCCACCGCTCGGCCTGATACTCCTCACAGCATAGGGACCACCCTTCAGCTTGCCATTCCTATCGTACCTATAAACGACGTAGACCATCTAAGACTCACTCTCCTTTCACTTCATTTGTGCTCATGTATTGCGTCAGTGGTATCTGCCCTCCACCATGTTCCGCAGCTAGACACAGTGCTTCAGAGAATCTGTACGGAATTAGTGCCCTCAATGCCGGCGCTCTCGGAGCAATAGCTGCGAACGACTCGTTCTTGGGATACCATGACATGATACGCTGTGTCACTTGGCTGTCGTTCTCTTGCACACCAAGATGTTTCCCGTGTGTTTTTCCCATGTCCTCCCATTTCCTCGGAGTCGGCCACTCAAGGGCAGGGAGTATCCCCCAGAGGTCTGTAGGCTTCAGATACGGCATTCCCCAAGCTGCCCAGTATGTTGTTACTGCTGGCAGACCGAGTAGTTTCCGCAACAGACCCACTGGATTCTCTAGCACCCAGTATCGTGGAGCCTTTGCCTCAATGAGTGCGAGTGCGTGATTGACGAGATTGACTGACTCTTGAACCTCTGGCTTTGGTCTTCCATCCTCCCAATACCTCCAAGCTGCAGCACATGAGAAGTGGACACATGGCGGCGAGGCAAGAATCATATCGGCATCGGGAAGGTCGGATGGTTTCATGTCCATCACATCAACGAGCAGTGTGCATGGAATCCTCTCGAACTGCGGATCATTGTCGTACCGATAGACCTTCCATCCTCTGTCGAGAAAGGCAGCAGAGAACCCACCTAGTCCTGAGAACAAGTCTACAACTCTCAGTCCATCAGACATATCCATGACGGTAGGTTCTTTCATCTCTCGGCCTCCATATATTGTACTAGCGGCCCTTCGCCAACATACTCATCGCCCCAACCATCAAAACCCTCATG
Organism: Candidatus Thorarchaeota archaeon; assembly: GCA_030612365.1. Classification (GTDB taxonomy): domain Archaea; phylum Asgardarchaeota; class Thorarchaeia; order Thorarchaeales; family Thorarchaeaceae; genus WTCK01. Next base: position 15,963 of record JAUWOA010000006.1, on the reverse strand, counting down.
TGCTCGTCGGGCAAACAGGTCTATTCGTGGTTTTGGCGTCCAGCTTCTGAGCAATTGATAGAATCGTGCAGGTTTCTCTGAATGGCGACGATTGGGAGCTGTGAAGATGCTCGGCATGACCCCATAGGATTTCGGTAACTTCCCACGATATCCGAATAGTGCATGCTCAGTGGCAGACCTTATGGGTGACCAAAAAGTGAAAGGATTGGTCTTTCCCCATGTTATGACATGATGATATAGGAAACCCCACTCCTCGAGGAGCTCGAAACCGAATCGTATTATCGGATATCCGTTGCTCATCTTACCATTCGTCACCCAGATGAACAACAGACACTCCTCTGCAGCAAAATCATCAATCGGGAACTGTTTGATATCCTCAGCAGGCATTGTATCATATGCCAACCTTGTCGACAAGAGGGTTCCTTGCATCGTCTTCGGAACATTTCCCCCACCTTTCAAGGGCCAAGGGAAATCTATCACGACAGTCTTGTATTTCATCTCACGGCCTCCCAAGACCTCTTCCGGACCAGGTCCAGCAGAAGGAATCGATGACAGGGGGGTTCTCGCTCCCAACAGATCAGATAGACGTCCTGACTCTCTGCAAGCTTGGCAACACTCTTGAGCGTGAGAACCGCCTCCGGTGAACCCAAGATCTCAGCCCTGAACCGTCTGCTGAAAGCATCCCACGTGATGATTCCTGTCTTCCCAGCCTTGAGGAGCGCTCTACTCGGTGCCAGGACCGACAACCATTCATCGAAATGGACACGGGCGATTCCTCTCGGATAGTACCGTGTCACCACGATCTTGTGTCCCTCGACTTGGTCCATCATGGCGATGTAGGTCTCTCTCAGCATTAGACCACCATCCTGTAGTTTCCAAGGCTGACTCGCTTGAGAATGCCTTTCCTCACCAGGTCCAATATTGCCTCTTCAACCGCCTCGCCAGAGAACTGCGATCTCAACTCGAACTTGATATCGTCAACGTTTTGATGGGTCAGAAGCGGAATGCAGAACAGACTCCGGATCGCGGCCTTAATGTCTGTGAGACGTGACTCTGAAACCTTTGCTGTTTCCTTCGGAATCTCTGCGCGGCGTGTCAATTGACCCAAGCATGAACCGTCAATCTTGCTATAGACAAGATCATCTTCAACGATCACAGGTCCGAGGTATTTTCGGCCACTCATGCCATAGGGGCCATGTTTCTTCCCGTTTCGCCAGCGGTAAGTGAGATAGACCATCAGGGATCCACCCCCCTCAGAGCGGCCTTACCTGTATCAGAGACCCACCAGATCGTTGTTCCTTCCCTTTGAACAATCCAACCCTTCTCTCCATATCTCAGGAATCGTTCAGAATACTCCTTGCCATAGACCTTCTTGATATCCAACTCCCTGAATCCACGAACACCAGCGTTGGGCAGCTCGGCCAGCCAGTTTTCAAACTGTGACACAACACGCGGAAGTGGTTTTCTTCTCGCATCACCTTGAAGTGGTCTAGTCTGAGGGTCACTAGGTTTCTTCTTCTTTCGTTTCTTGGGTCCGCTTGCCTTCGCAGCTATGGCCTCTGTCTTTTCCTTCGTATCCAAGGTCGGCTTCGGAAGTTCCATATCCGGAGACCAGAGTAATACCCGCCGCTTATCATCCGGATCTGATATCCGGACAACAAGACCAACCTCAACAAGAATGTCAATCATGCTATCAAGGCGGGTTCCGCCAATCCGTTCTCTGTAGCGTTTGTAGTAGTTGGATGCCACAGCACTTATCCGAATTCCATCACCCATGTCGAAGGACGGCTTGATGATGTTGAGCCACACGCCATAAATAACAGGCGGAAGACCCAACTCATTCGACTCCGCAATCTCAGCATAGAGTGTCTTTCCTGCTTTGATATCGTTTTCATTTACCCATATTTGATTGCCCTCTCTCTTTCGATTGAAGAGATTCAATAATGCGTGACCTTTGATGATTGCGAGCAGTCGTGGGAAGTCTCGTTGTTGACGCGGCGCAAGATATAGGTGTTCTTCTTTGAAGGTAGTGATGATTTTCTCTCGGTCCTCATCTGCTATGACGATTTCCTCGATACCTGCCTCTTTGATTGCGCGGATTCGTGCCTTGAGTTCAGCGCGTTTCTCATTGCTATCTATGTTGTTCCGAAATGCGTCACGGTCTGCTAATCTCTTGCTGACCATATCGAGACTTGCTTTGATCTTCTCCTGGGTGACTTCTGCGCTGAGCATCACCATCCTCGAGCGTTCCTGCTCGTCAGGTGAGAAATGCGTTGTCAAGAACCAGACTGAAGGAAAACCAACAAGGTCAACGGCCTTTGTCCTGTGGCCGCCCGAAGGACTTCTATCAGTGATCTTTGCCCTAATCACCTTATCATCATGGCTCAGTAATGCGCGAAGACGTGTAAGAAGTAGGTCGTGTGGTTGATCCAAGAATATGAGAATTTTCTGATGCAGGTCAACCCGATAGACCTTTTGAATTGCATTCCAAATCCCCTTCATCTTGGAAGTTTCTTTCGTGCGCTTCTCCTTCCACTCTGTCTTTTCCCCATGTTGCTCCGGTCTTGGGTTTTTCTCTTCCCAAACCTCAATATTGTCAGAAACGAATTTGTCTCGTGTCACCAGCGGCAATCCGGTTTCATTTGTCAGAATACCAAAATCATGAATGAATGCCTGTGGACTTGCATATCCTAGTTTTTGCACATCCTCTTCAGGAAAGAGTTTTGCAATCTCAAGACAGATATAGCTCTTCCCTGTACTACTTCCCGAACTGAATCCAATATTCTGTTGGTCTTCATTTGTGTAATTCAACACACCGCATACTAGTACGATCTTCTTGTTTGTTGTATCGTGGACGATTGTGAGTCCAAGAGTGTCAACAACTTCATCCAGGGTCAACTCGTCAAAACTATATTCCCCGACACCCTCCACAGATTTCCCAGAAATCGACTTATTTAGCGGAGCAGCGTTTAGCTTGGACATATTTTTGGTTTTTTTGTGGAGGGTCACAGGGTATATAGTTTTGAATGGACTCACAGCGGTCTTAGTCCATTGTGGTTTAGAGTTCTGCACTGACACCAGAAGACGTCTTGCGGTCTCAACGTCGGCCTTGGTATAGCCTCCCCGTCCATAATACCACGTCAGCACTTCTTCGGTTTCTAACGTGGTTGTTGGATCTGGATGTTCACCGTCGCGCCACTTGTCAAGAACCTCTTGAATCTCTTCGCGTGTATGAGTCATGATTCAATCATTCCCCTCTTCCAGGCTCCTTCCTCTCTGAACCAACGAAAGCCAAATCTCCGCAAGAACGCCATGAGTCTGTTCCATATCTCGCCTTCCAGGAATTGAACTGGCCTCACGACAATCACAACACTTGGATGCAGATCGATGTGGAGCTTCTGAATATCGAGACCTGCATTCAAGAGCTCGAATTTGATGCGGTGGATCAAATCATCGGGTTGTTCCCTGTTGGCCATCACGCACCGCCTCCCTCGAGGTCTGACTTCTTCAGATAGATGATAATGTGGTATCCGCCCTCAAGAGGCTCGCGGACATTCGGACGCATCTCGGTCACTGTCGCTCCTGGGTATCTCTTCAATAGTGGCCGCAAGATCTCTTCCATGTCCTTCCTGCGTCGGACGTGGACCATCACACGTGCCTTAGTCGTTGTAAAAGGATCATATCCATCTATCATCATTTCCCACTCCCCTACTATCGAGGTTTCACCTCCTGACAATCCTTGAGCAAATCCTGGTACTCTTCAGGAGTCAATCTTTTTCTCAACTCTTCCAAAACGACTTGGAAGAAAGCAGTCAATGGATTAGAGTCCTCAGTCATGCTGCTGCCGACCAGCGCATTTTTTATTTTATCTTGAGTTTGAATGATCTCTTGATCACTCAATCGTTTCCTCAACTCCTGATGTCAGTAACAAGCGATCAGTATCGAATCCCAGGGCCTCCAATCTTCTTCGAATAGCGTCTCTGATGAACTCGGACATTGTGGAATATCCAATCTGTTTGACAGTATCCTCGAGGAAGGTCTTGAATTTCGGGCTCACTAGGACTAGTATAGATGTTCGGCCTTTTGCAGGCCTGTGATCTGTTTGGTGTATTTGACCAGTATTTTCGGTCATACTTGGTCAGGGTATTACTTTCCTTTTAAACACCCTTATTCCGAAACTAATGTAATATATTATAGGAAATAATTATTTAGGAATATGTAACATTTCGCAGAGCCTGATTGACTTCTATTTGGCGCCTTTTGACTTCTTGGATGAGTTTATCTGCAGACATTGGTAATAATTACCACAACCACAAGGAGCTTCACCAGGATGAAGATTCAATTCCCAGTAAAGGCAAGCATACACGATCACTATCGGAGGATCTACATTCGGATTCCAAAGTCTGCTTGGATTGCGTATCAGTTGGAGCGGCTTGTTGGCAAGCTGGTCCGAGTGAGCATATGGAAACCAGGTGAAGAGAAACCGATATCACGATTCATAGATCACCTGACACGGCATCGTGACACAGGCCGTTTCGTCACGACCATGTGGACTGACCTGGAGCCGACCTACTACATTGTGACAATCGAAGAACACGAGTGAGAGTCGGCATGTGCCAGCCCTTGAAGAAGAAACATGAGCGACTTTGGAAACAAGATCATATGACGTGTTCTCTGCTCATGTTCAACCGTTCTACTTAGGCCGGAGAGTCCTCAGACGCTCAGAGATTCAAATCGCTTCTCCCTGCGTCCTAATGAGTCTACAGACCTCTTACTTAGACCATCATCTTAGAGAAAGACAAGAATCTTCGTATTTTTCTCCAAATGGACCATTTCTAGCTAAGTCCTTCGCCTCTCGAGGATCATGACATACTCGATGATATGGCACTGCTTGAGTATATTCTCTTAGACAGATGTGAGAGGAAAACCTCGAAACACCTCCTGGAGACTTGATTTGACTTTTCAAAACATTGATTAATTGTCCTATTCCTATCGCACATGACTCAACCTCTTTCTTGGAGGTTGTTTCAAGGTGGTAATTGCCAACGATTTGGTCACAAAGGGTGCCAAGGTGGAAGCCCGGTCATGACCGGAACGTTGAAGGGTCCGGCCAGTATCATCCGACGTGAATTGAGCTCATTGTACTGGCTGCGCTTTCTTTATTTTCCAATTTGAAATCGTTCTGATCAATACAAGTGCAGAAGGTAAGAAGATACCACTGTCTAGTGAATGATATTAGGGCCTAATAGATATGGCTGAGAAACTACGCAAGATCAGTCTATTCATCTCTCTAGAAACAAATGATTGAATTCTCGGGACTGAGAGCACTTCAAGTAGTCTTGTAAACAATCTTGTCACGAACTCTCTACGAAAAACAGTTCATTTCTAGAGATTTGGAAACAGTTGTGGTGTTCTTTCACGGACTGAATATTGTTTGCAGAAGTCCATTTGGCCCCTCGAAGACGGCCTCTGCATAGACTCTAACAAGTCTACTGATTTTCCGTTGATTGGAAAAACACCTCGAAAACACCAAATCGTTTCGGAGAATTGTATTAAAACAGGCATCTGTAGAAGATTCGAGCCCCCTCATAACCCTGCAAACAATGAGAGATGGCCTCATAACACTTCTCTTGTTTGTAGAACAGTTTAGAACCGAAACAGGTGTTTTTTCACGAATGGAAAACAGTTTTTCAATGGTTCTTAAAACACTCTGTAAACAGTTCCTAGAACACTCTGTAAACAGTCTGAAACTGCGCTCTGTGGCTTCTGAACTCCATGTAGTTCAGTAGCTGAGGTTAGGTGTAGATCTTACAGTTCCTCGAGGCGAATTAAGGCGAATTACTTAGGAAACTGTAAAACATCACTCTTTCCGTACTCTGTCAATATTACATTATTTCTAAGCGCCGGCAGGTACTTTGTAGTGAAACAAGAAATTTCTGGGGCCTTTCCGAAACGGCCTCGAGAAGTAGTGACAGGCCCTCTTGGTGTGGCTGACCAAAAGCCTGAAGACCTGTCGAAGATAGACCAGCCAACAGATCAGCGCTGGCTGAATCCATCAGGGTGTTACCCACCTCGAAACAACCTCAAGAGGTTGAATCGCGTGGTACTTGGACACAGAAACTAATGAAGGTTCCGCTCTCTGTCACTTGGTGTTTTCCCTCAGAATCTCGCGGGCCAAACTGTAAGCCGCAGTGAAAGTAAAACCCTCCTCAACGGCCATAGATATGAAGCAGTACTGCATCAGAACAGTTTCATCGCCAATGGCTTGGCTGAACTTGCACAATTCGCACGCAGAACTGTGGTCGCATCTCTCGTCGTGTTTGTGCAGTGCAGTAGGCCCGAACTTCCTCCGAGCCTGACGGATTGCGTAGAGCAGACAGAGATCCGTCCGCCGATTCCGCATGCTGAAGAGATACATGTCCTTCATGGGACCCTTCTCCATTCCTGCCGAAGGCCACCTTAGATGGTCTTTGCTGTATTCTTGTTGAAAAACCAGACTTATGCATGTTCTTGGTCGCTATCCATGGTGCAGGGCTGCGAAGTGACTTGTAGTCATTCCTCAGATCACTCCTATTGACGTTCGGCGATTGAGCGGCAGGATCAACAATACACTAGGATTGAAGACGAGTCACTCTGACTCGATCGATATGGATTCTTTGCTCATCTTCTTGCCAAGAGTGTCAATCTAACCATGATAGAAACAGCACTAGAGGACTTCTAGTTTCTGGGACCTGAAATCTCTGCACGTCTGCTGATAGCTGCACTAGGGGTAACGAGCATGCAGAAACCCCGAAAACGCGAGTTGTTGACGAAAGTCCCGAAGTTGAAACGAATCATTCTGAGTCGGTCGATGCGGACTCTTCTTTCATCTTCCTGGCAAACACCACTGCCAGATCCCTGAGTGTCTTTGTGTCCTCGATGCTCTGAATCGCGGATGTGAACGCTTGCACAACTCTCTCCATGGACTCATCCACACGCTCCTGAATTGTTTCTTCCAGTTGTTTGACTTTGGCTTCAAGGTCAACCTTCTTCTCTAGTTCATTGACCAGAGCATCAGCCGTGATCGGCATGTTGCACTTGGCGCAGTATCGTGCATGCTCTTCGTTGGTTGTTTCACATCTTGGGCATTTGAGAAGTTTCAGATAAGGCTCGTATCTATCCTCGCCGGACTCAAGACCGAAAACCTTCGACCTGACCTCGTTGACTACATCCGCAGTGCTCAGATGAACATAGACTGCTTCCATGTTGCTCCGCTTGGTCCAACCAACCAGTTTGTGCAATGTCTGACCGCGAATCCCAAGCCTGACGAACTCGGTAATCCGAGTGTGACGAAACATATGGACAAGTTTCTTCTTGCCAGTCACGCCAGCCGCTTTGAGGATCAGTTTCGTCACGAGATAGAGCCCGCTTGTGGTCAGGGTCTTGTAGGGTCTTCGTAATTGGACCCAGATAGATCCCTCACCAATTGGATGATGTTTCAGCCACTCTTGAAGAGCCGGGACGGACACTGAGAGGGGAATGCTTCTCGTGCCAGTCTTGCCCTTGATGATGATGTTGGCTGTACCATCGTCAAAAAACTCAACGTTCTTGAAGGTCATTGATAGGAGCTCGTCGGCCCTGGTTGCAGACTCATAGAGCACCTGAAGCATAGCGCGATCTCTCAGCAATAGAGAGGCACCGAGAATTGTGTCCAACTCCTTCCGTGTATAGAGGTCTTCCACTGTGACAGTGTCTTCCCGCCTCTTCAGTTTGACCGCCTTGATCTCTGCCGCCTGGTCTTCTCGACCCAGGAACCTCAACGCTTGGCGAATGACAAGAGACTCCAACCTTGAGGTAGCGGGCGATACCCGTTTGACTCTGGTTCTCCACCAGGCGGCAGTCAACTTGTCGGGCTCAGGCATTCTCGATAGCAGTCTCTTCTGCCCTGCAACAGTCACAGGCTTCAGATGGACTTGTTCCTCAATGTATTTCCGGTAGTCAGGATGCAGAGGTCTTGCCTTCCTGATCTTCTTCTTGGCTGGCATGTTTGTTCATCAAGTACCACGAAGAACCTGCATAAATACCTAGTCATGGTGTAATTGTTGGGTTATCACTCACAGTCTGTCGCAGCCAGATTGCAGCGCTGCTTTCTCAGCAGCTTGCAGTAGGTCAGTTGCCACACCTTCTCGTTCAGTAAAGCTATTCAGAATGATGATTTCGCATTCCTGTTTCACAACTCGATAGGTCAGCAGACCTACTCTCTCCTCCCCTTTCCAGCATACGAAGCTAGGCAAATTCGCTGGCTTGTGAACCTGACCTCGTGTGACAACAATGGATGACGCCCACTGCTCAGCGACAATCTGTTTGACCCAGTCCTTGTCCTGAGTATGGATTGGAGCAATGGAGTGACTTGTCATAACTGGCTTAGAAAAGCGTGCCCTGCGTATTTGATTTATTTGGTCAGATTCTTGCCCTCTCTTGGTCACAAATAACTCAGGATATCCGATTTGCTGCCTGTCCAAATCATTTATGTCTGCCAGTGCATGTTATGGATTGAGAACCAAATTACTGGAGGCTTCCAGAAATATACAACTATGCTGAGGTCAAGATTCGTCGAGCCGAACTTGCCGAAGTGGACCTCATTAAGAGTATCCTGAATGATGCATATCAGCCTGTGAAGAAGCAGCTCTCAAGGCCTCCTGCAGCCCTTAATGAGGACTTGGGCAAGATATCTCGACACATTCAGATGGGCAATCAATACGTTGCTCTTGTCGGGAACCAAGTAGTTGGGACAATGCGCGTCACTCTACGAGGTCAGATTGGTGTCATAGAGCGACTAGCTGTGTCCTCCAATTTCCGCAATCGCAGAATCGGCACAATGCTAGTTCAGCATGCCGAGAGTCTCATGGAAGGCATGGATGCAACCTGCATCGAGCTGGAGGTCTATGGTCGGGTCGAAGAACAACAGAGATTCTATGACCGCGTTGGCTACAAGGAAATGACCCGGCAGAAGCGGTTTGGAGAAGAAATTGTCCTCATGAGGAAGATCTTCAACGAGGAAGTGGAAGAAGAAGAACCGCTCTAAGGTATTATTTCGCATCCGTTATTGAACTCAGGATAGATGAAGCTGTCAACTGAGATGACACCAGATTTCATGAGTTGTCGGACCGTAGATGTTTCCGTTTGAAGAGCGGATATCATGTGCTTAACTGTATCACATACTTTGTCGAAGCCCTCTTGTCCCCACAAACGCTGCTTGTTCACAAAGAGGCATCTTCCTCCGCAGATATCGTACACCTCACAGGATGGACAGGGATCTTTAACCATCATGACATTTCTCAGGTCTTTTGGACTCGTATTCCTGATGTTTCCAACAATCGAGAACTCCCGATCAGGAGAAATCGGACATACACCGATTGAGCCATCGACATGAATCGCGAAAGTATCAAGACCAGAGCCGCACCGAAGGTTCACCAGTCAGGATCGTGTGCATAACTGGGAGGAATGGTACGATTCCCGCAACCTTTCCGCTTTTCATTCCGGCCACCCATTCCTTTACAAGTTGAGTGATCCCCGGATTGTATGATTCTTTTACCCAACTATCAAAGTCTTTCCAGTTTCCCTCTGCATCCCAAATCACGTTGAGCTGCCAATGAACGTGATCAAACCCGGGATTTTCAAGATTGAGAAGATGGTGTACATCACGATAGATATCGCTCTCTTGCGACACTGCCATCCTTGCCACGATATCGCCATCAAACCCGATTTCACGGAGCCAACGTACATTCTCAAGAACTCTCTCGTAGACGCCCTTGGACCTGTAGCCATCAGTTACATCCTTGGGACCATCGATTGACACCAACACGGAGTGGATTCGTCTTGCATAGTCCTCTGGAATTTTATTGAGCAAAATGCCATTGGTCTGCAACATGAATCGAGCATTTGGGAATCGGTCCATCACTTCTGTCATCAATGGTATCCTGAGTGTGGGTTCACCCCCGTAGAACATGAGTTGAACGTCATCGTCTTGTTCTAGAAAGGCTGCCAAGTCGTCCAGCGAGTACTGGACTTCTGCTTGTGGGCCGGTTTCTTCACCACCGTGGCAGTAGACGCAATTCAGATTGCAGCGTCTTGTTAGTACAAGATGATAATTCAAGCCAAAGCCGCTCCGAGAGTACGAATCCGTTTCGTTGCACTTGTTGGATAAACGTTGCCTTTCAGCCCAGCAACGAAACTCACGTGAGCTTGATCTTCCACAGCCTGTAAGTTTCGAACCATGCAAATAGCGCCCCCACGATACCTACGGCTATCGCGATGTATCTATCAAAGAGCCCTATCGGAACTACCATTGTTAGTGCAATGTAGGCGATAGTGTAGACAGTGAAGAAAAGCGCCACGAATGAATAGCGTGGTAGAAGGACACCGCGGTAGGCCACGAAGTTCCGGAGAATGCCCACTTTGACAATTCTCTTGAGTTCATACGAGTTGTCTGGTTGTTTCTCGATCAAGTCCATGTCAACGAGCTTGTTCAGATGGTGACTGGACACCGATGGACTTGACATTCCTATTGCCCTTTGGACCTCTCTCACGCCGACGGGCTGGCCCTGCTGAAGCATGTACCAATACACACGAAGAGTATTGCCTCGCAGGTCCGGTTCCAGTTCAGTTTCCAGCGAATTCTTTCCCAATGGATGCCCAACCAAGTATCGCTGAGGCGCTTACTAGATTAATCTGTTGTCCTTTGAGCATCATGCACTGACCCATATCGAAGATAGTACTTGCTTGTTTGCTGTTCTACTTGCTGTATCGCACGAAAATTATTGTTCTAATCTGTGGTACTAAGTGCAAATGATTCCATGAAGAGAGCATGAATCCTGCCGTTCCTATCCGTGCTATTGACAGTCAGACAAAGCGCAAGATGTTAGCAGGTGGTTTGGGTGCCACTCTACTTGCAGCTAGTCTTGTATTGGCCCTGAGCTATCTGGGTGGTGTCTGGAATCCTGCGGGTCCAGCCGCACACCCGAATGCTCTAATTTTCACGATTACTGACACTGTGGAGAATGACTTCGCGGACTTCATTCCATACGATGAAGCGTTCACTCCCAACGCTCCGCAGTACTCGATTTCTCCAGGTCTCACCAACATCGCAAACCTAGGTCTCTTTCCGACGTTAACTATGGAAGACCGTCAGTTCATCGAGAGCAACGGGTTTGTGGCTGTGCCCCAATCGGAATTCAAGCAGATACATGAGATTCTTTCGGACAATGACGACAACGATCTGCCAAGCTTTGTTTCATCAGACGCCGTTCTGCACGCATTTCACGTTCTGTACGACCTTGCACTTCGTGAAGCCGAAACATACTCATTCTGGAGCCTACTTGGCAATTTGACGGAATCACTTGTGGATTCATCATATGCTCAGTATCTCGATCCACCAGAGGGAAGATGGCAGGATGCGGCTCTGAGAAATGTGATATTCTTCTCTGTAGCGCTTAGCCTTCTTGACAACCAGACGACCGTTCACGGAGAGGTGCAGGATGCTGTTGCTCAGGTCCTGTCATTGATAGAAGCGCACGAAGGGTTCTCAGACCAATGGTTCATGGGATATGATGAAGACTTCAGCCAGTATGTTCCACGTGGACACTATACTCGTACTGACCTGCTGGGACGCTATTTCAAGGCCATGATGTGGTTCGGACGAGTTGCATTTCACCTGGTTCCTGATGGTGACACAATGCCAAACAATCGCGGATTGAACGAAACTGCCCAGGCTATTCTGCTGTCCTTTGCTCTTGAAGATGAAGTATCGAGCCTTCCTGGAGGAAGCATCGGATACGAGATTTGGGATGCAATCTATCAACCTACCGTGTTCTTCGTGGGAGCAGCTGACGATCTCTTGCCATCAGAGTACCTGTCATTGATTCATGAAATCTACGGCGAAAGTGTCGAGTTACAGGAATTCGATAACGATGTACTTCTTCATGAATTCATTCAAGAAGCCCTTACTTTCAGAGACCCGTTGATTCTCTCAACGCTCCTGAACGACACGGAAGACTTCAACCAGACTAAGGGCCTCAGGTTTATGGGTCAGAGGTTCATCCCAGATAGCTACATCCTTGGTCAACTCGTGTACATATACGTCGGAACGCAGTTGACACCTCGCGTGATGCCCAAGGGGCTTGATGTTATGGCTGCCCTTGGTTCAGATAGAGCGTGGGATCTTCTTGATGATCAAAAGCATTATGCTAACTACGTTGAGCAGATGGAGATGCTCTGGAACGTAACTGACAACATCTCTGCGCAGGAGTGGACGAAGAACCTGTACTACCTCTGGTTGTATTCTCTGCTTCCTCTCCTGACAGACCCTGGAGAGGGGTATCCATCTTTCATGCAGAGTGAGGCTTGGATCGATAAGCAGCTTATGACTGCGCTTGGTTCATGGACTGAATTGCGCCATGACACAATACTCTACGCGAAGCAATCTTACACTTGGACGGCGACAGCCGCGCCAGTTCCGCCCACAATAGGTTATGTTGAACCCGCCCCCCGGCTCTATGCACGGCTCGCTTCCCTGTGCCGCATGATGCAGTCTGGTCTGGAAAGCCGTTCTCTATTGACTCAAGCAACAAGTTCCAGACTCGATTCCTTGCGCAATTTCCTCAGGTCCCTTCAAACAATCTCTGTAAAGGAATTGAGCGGGCAGTCCTTAAACCAAACGGAGGTTCTAATCATAGAGAACAGCGGCGCAACATTGGATTACATAGCATCTCGACCGGCTGATGACCAGCTAGTATCCGATGTTGACGAAAACATGGCAGTCATCGCAGATGTGCATACTGACACCAACACAATGACTGTACTTGAGGAAGCTGTTGGCAATCCAATGATCATCTATGTGGCTGTGTACATCGAAGGACAAGTGGTTATCACTCGTGGGGGAACATTCTCGTACTACGAATTCGCTCAGCCAATGAATGACCGGCTTACAGACGAAGCATGGCAGGACATGCTTGACGCAGGCGAAGAACCTCCTCTTCCGTCGTGGCTAGGCAGTTTCGTGGTCAACACTGGGTCTGAAGGAGCATTTTTCCTAGCTTCAACAGTTAAGCGATCAGATGAATAGGGGGTCGATTCCTGGTGAGGGTCCAAAGGGATGTGCCTTCACCGCCCCCATCGACACCCTTATGATGTTACCTTATGAAATCAAGTCTGGGGATACTCACTTGCGATACTCAGCTCTCATCTTCATGGCAATCTTGGTCCTTGCGGCCTTTCCAATCGCTGCGAACCCGCTAGCAGCAAGCCCGACCAGCGTGCTTCAGAGCTCCCAACTAGCTTACGAAGGTGATGGACTTCTATCTGAAGTTCCCTATGTCTGGCAAGAGATCAACGGCTTCTGTGCTTGGGCGGCCACAGCAATGGCAATGCAGCATGCCGGTGCACCGGTAGAACTACATGATTTGTTTGCTCTTTCTACCGTTGGCTTCTCGTACGCATACATCCGGTATAATGATACGATGCTTATGTTTCCGGGAGCGATTTATCAACAGATTGAACCCACAAAGCTCGCAACCGACCTCTACGGACTCAACCTCAGCATTTACTTGGACGGCGGGTTAACAGGAGCGGAGCTTCAGACTCAGCTCTGGGCATCTCAGGGAATCAATGCTCAGCTTCTAGATGGGCAGATTGCTGCCTTCAATTTGATGCGGCAGTCGATTGACGATGGCTATCCCTTGATTGCCAGTGTTGACCCTTCTTGGCTGCCTCCTCAAGATTATGACATTCTTCGGAATCAAGGATTGACAGGCGGCGGACACGGTATCCTCATCACAGGATACAATGATACGAGCAGGCTTGCAACGATTCTGGATCCTGGAGTTGGCTCGTTTGGCGAGGATTTCGGATACCCCGATGATGGTCGCTATGAGTACAATATATCATACTTCGAGCTGAATGGGGCTTGGTCTAGTCGATACTACATCAGCGTACTGATCAAACCCGGTGGTGATCCAGTTGATGACCCGAGCTCATTGCTGGGCCCTCACATAAGAGACCGGCTCCTAGGAGTCGGGTCAAGCTACAGTCCGGACGCAGCAAGCGCTTACATATGGCAGTTTGGTGAGAAAGGATTCCGCGCAATGAGCTCTGACATGACTGTGGAGGGGCTCAGTTTATTCCTATCTGTGTTCGATGGCATTCAGAATGAACGGGAGTTCAAGACGTCTTTGCTTCACTTCATAGGGCTGGGTTTGGAAGCCCAGACAACTCTTCAATACTTGTCCTATAGGACTGCATTAGAACGACTTCCTGCCTTGATGCCTGATACTGATTTGACGGATTTCACTGCCGCAGGCGAGCAAGCACTTCCACACTTCGAAGTGCTAGCAGACAACTCCAGTCTGATCAATCCGGGAAATCTGACGTTTCGTGGTTCTCTTGGGTTTGGCACATTCTGGCATATTGCTGATTTCTACAACTCGACAGGCGATATGGAATACGCTCTCGAGCACCTTCGAACTGACCTGAATACAATTTCGGCGCATTTGCTAGGCATTGCAGATTCATGGCAAGCCGCTGGGAACGCACTGACAGAGATATGGCCAAATGACTTCTTCAGCGTCTATGGGCCTACCGTTGCAGTCGCTGGCGTAGCAGTCGTGGCACTTGTCATCGCTATTATATGGTGGATTCGGAAGACGCCCTCTCAGTGAGTTAGCTTTGTTTTCGTTTTCTTAGAAACACGATGGCGACGATTCCAAGTGCTCCTGCACCAATGATGCCTAGGACCATTAATGCATCTCCCAGCCACGTATCGCTACCGCTCGTGGTTTCTCGGATGTATGAGCCCGTTGCTATTACAGCTGAGTTGCCCCATACATCGATCGCAACAATCTCGAAGATAACGCGAGTAGCTGTCACGCGTGCAGGAATCGTACCTTCATATCCGGATGCAGATTCCGTCATCATCACTGAGTCGGTGATGTTAATCGTACCAACCTCGTAGATGTAGGTAAGATTGACACTATCGATCTTACTTCTATCATCAACATGAGCGCGAATAACAACGCTTTCTGCAGGTATCGGGTTCTCAGGAATCATTGCAAGGCTCAGCAGCGTTGGAGGTTCCGTATCTACAACAGGATAGTAGCCAGGATTCTTAGTCAGAACGAGTTCCGGATTTGCACCCTGCACGAATGATGAAACCACAAATGGTCCGGAACCAAGGAATTCCTCAACAGTGGGATTCCATGCACGAGGATCCTTGTCGTTCCAGATATGCTGTGGTAGAATCGGTAATGCTCCAAGCTCTCTGTAGCCAAACATGAATCGACTATTCATCGTGACTCCAACAATGAAATCGCCTGTGACTCTGGTTTCCTCCACTGGGCCTGTGAAGTTTGTGAGTGAGTTGTTGGAGTAATACTCGTAAGTGAACCTGTAGTCCTGAGCGTCCAATTGTGTTCCGTCAGTCCAATTTGCATTGGGATCACAATAGAATCTTGCACGCGTTTGGTTACTGCGAAGGTCTGTCACTACACCTCTGTAGTACATTGTCCAAGAAGTAGAAGCTCTCGGCACGGCATTTCCGTTGGGAGTTGTGGCGATTGGCGAGTCGTAGATAAGCATGTACGGATTAAACTGGTTTCTGAAGAGCCAATCACTATCTATTGGCTCACCTGACAGGAACGGGTTAAGTGAGGTGAAATAATTGCCAAAGAATTCAGGAAGAACAGCTACAATTAGCTCGTCTACCTCTGCGCTGTTGGGCGTGAGGGTTACCGGATTCCAAACACTGTAAGCTCCTCCACTCCTCTCATCGATCCAGCCTTGATAATTGCCGTCAGTGTAGACTGAGAGCCACCTCTCTGCAAAGAGCGGGATGACCGGACAAAGGTTTCTAACAATTCTCAGCGCATTGAGACCTATCACTGGGGCCTCATCTATGTAGATGTTATCCTCATAATAGGCTGCAACTTGGTC
>JAUWOA010000158.1 GCA_030612365.1 Candidatus Thorarchaeota archaeon | reverse complement strand
GCTGAGCTATTCAATGATACATTCTCCGACTTGGCGATAACACGGGTACCTGCTCAAATGCCGGAAGAGTCTGTGTTGGTCGACATACCTGAAATGGGTGAACTTCTGATTCAACTAGCAATCCTCACCAATCTCGACCAGACTGAACTTGACGAGTTCAAGGCTGACATCTCGAAGATGAAAATCAGTGAGCAAGCCGCCTTTGTCAAGGAGGTCATCAATCAGGAAGCAATCCGAGCCGCAAGACGTGAAGGTAAGGAGATTGATGAGATTCTGAAGACGGTAAAAGAGCAGGCACGTAGAGATCTCAGTGACGGCGTCGACGAGGCAGTAGTCGATGAAGACGTGGCACCTGAGCCGGAGATCCTAACCGAAGAGGAAAAGAAGCCAGAGGTCGAACCCAAGTCCCGGAAGGGTATACCATCAGATGTGCGAGACGAGTTCGAGGTTAGTTCCGATGTCGACAAGTTGAGCACTTTTGAGCTGGAGGATCTCAGGATGGACCTAGTACGCAGAGGCATCCAGGCGCACGAGATTGAGACGATAATGGAGCAAGTAAGAGATCTGCCGCGCGATCTTGCTGATGAGCTTCTCAAAAGCTTTGGAGTGGACGAAGAGTAGAGGGCTCCAAATCCCCTCTCTCTTCTATTCTCCGTCGGACCCATCTAGGAAGTGTGAGAGCGGCAATGTTGTTCCAAAGTCCGAAGGCTTGACTCGTGAGGTTCGTCTGATTGGATACTGTGGATGTTTTGCTAGGGTATACTTGATGTAGGACTTTGACTCGGAAACGTGAATGTGTACCTGCGCGCAGCTTGAGAGGGCCTTTCCCCCTGCTGGTAGTTCGCGATTCTTCTGAGATGACGGTGCAGAAACCAGAGTGACTATTTCCCTATTCAGTGTGAGAGTCATCAACTTTGTCGCCATGTGAGTGAGCTGTTGAAGGCCCTCTCCAGTCATCATCCTCTCGGAGATGTACAGGTCCGGCAGGCCTGCAATAATCAACAACCGTGCGGGCACTCGTTCAAAAAACGATGGCAGTTGCTCCATCACAAGAGCGTACGTCTGACTTGAATTGAATGCGCGCGAGATGTAGATTCGTTCCATGACTTCCTCGGGCTCAAGTTCAAACTCAAAGGAATAGTCAGTGAGCTTATCTATCTTGATCATGTTGGTACTGTCAATGATTATGGTCGGGCTATTGACTCCATTGCGTTCCGCGGGAAGCTGCATTTGAACAGCAATCCGAAGTAGGTCGTCATTGAGGCAGCGGCCTCCATAGAACAGATACATCAGGCCGGTTTCTAATCCCCCTCCTAGTAATTTGTCAAGGGCAACAATTCCTGTGGGAATGACGCTGCGTCTGACTTGATCTGCAGTGGAAAATCCCAATTTGAAACTAGATTCTGTTCCTTTCATCTCAGAGATATGTCAGCACCAATAGTAATAATGACCCCCGAATTAAATCGCGCCATCTCCCACATCTGGCAGGTGATTTAATAGTCGGAACGCCGTTGCTCCTTCCGACCTGTTCCGCCGGGAGGAACGTCATGACGAGCAAGAAGATACGAGTATGCCCTAGATGTGGCAGTCAGAGAATTCACACGGCCAAGAGCGCAGTCAGCGGTTGGCTCGTACCGGATACCTACTACTGTGATGATTGCAAGTACTCCGGTCCTGTGTATGTCGAAGTTGAAGTCGATGATGCCGAGCAACTCCGAAAAGTAATCAATGGCGAAGCTTCGGAGGCCTAGTTCCAAGCAAAGGAGCTGGATGCAGTCAGTCCGAAATTCTCTTAAGTGGAGACCGGGCCGATTACAGCTTGGTGACTAAGACATGGTTACAGTCGATGGTTTTGATTTTCCAGAAGATCTTTTCTACCTTGGCGGTGGAACCGACCAACTCTGGATTAAGAAGGAGAATGGCAAGGTGCGTCTTGGTATGACTTCCCTTGGCTCTTATGCTGCAGGAAAGATCAAATTCATTCGCTTGAGGCCTCCAGGCAAGGAGGTCAAGGCTGGCCGCAGCGTTGGCACTCTCGAAAGCGGCAAGTGGACCGGAGCAGTCAAGAGCCCAGTTACGGGCACGATTATTGAAACGAATGAAGACCTTAAAGCCAACCCTGGGCTGCTCAATGATGACCCATTCGGGAAAGGCTGGATTGCTCTCATTGAGGCAAGCAATTGGGATGGAGAGGTAGGCGCACTACAGGGTGCTGACGGACTCGAAGCTTGGGCCAAGACAGAAGTCAAGGAAAAGAAGGCACTAAAGGGCGAATAGAGCCGTACTTGTGAGGGTGGAGTTTCCGACCCACACTTGACTACTTCCTTCAAACCTGCGCTAAAGAAGGTTATTTTCTGCTAGCCAATTCACGTCTTAGACTCAATGCTGTGTCATAGAGTATCTCGGGTGGCACAAGCAGGTAAAGCAGGTCTCGAGTGTAACCTGATTCAAAGACAACGCTCTGGAAGATGAGTGTTTGCAGACTCTTATCAATGTCGTCTACTGAATGCTTGACTCCTAGCTCTTCGCACTTGATCATGACAAGCTCGTTGAGTGTTTGTCTATCAATGTACGTTTCAGTCTTGTAGCGCATTAGATGCTCGCTCAAAGCCTCAAGCACAAGCAGGGTCATAAAATCGTTCATGCTTATTGTATCTATCAGGTCCATGTAGTCATCATCCTGACCCAGTGTCGTAATTCTGGATGTGGCAGATCTGACAATATCTGAGGTTATCTCCTGCCCTCTCTGAGCCAGTGGCCAGAGGGCTTTGAGTGCCTCAATCGATGTTCTCGGCGTCGATGCCTGAAACTCACAGACCAAGTCTGCTATATACCTGACAATCTCGTCGGTGAGTCCCAATGGAAATGTGTCTTCCACACGCATTCTTACTATGTCATAAAGCTGTGATTGGGTATAGGTGTCCAGGGGCACCTCGAAGTCGTACGCCATCTGGGTCGCCGGCGCTTTTGTGAGCAATCGATAATCGTGACTGTTTAGAACGCCAATCGTACTTGCCTTGATTTCCTTGGCCATCATGGCAACCTTGGTGTAGATTTCCTCGTTGTTCTCATCTATGTTATCTATAACAAATACTCCTCTTCTTGAGGATGCAGCCGCAGTACGTTTGAACTGCATCCAGAGTTTATCCAAATCAAAAGCTACGGTGATGGGCTTGCTTGACAACCTGTGAATCTTATCATTAAGCTCTGCGACAATCTCAAGGACGTCCTTGTGCTTTGCGTCGACATAGATTGTATACGAGTTAAACTGTTCCGGGATAATCTTGGTGAGGAAATACCTTGAGAAAACAGTCATTCCCACTCCTGTTATCCCATGAACGAGGCAGTTGATGCCGTAGTCATCTTCGTAGCTATCACGATAGACGCTATCGATCATCCGCATCTCGCGTTCCCGATGAAGCAGGCGATCAGGAATATAGTAGGGGTCAAAGAGGCCCTTTGGACTAGTTCGTTGAGGTCTAACCATTCTCATCAAAGTCTGGTTTCGAAGAACCCTTAAAAGCACCCCTCGGAGATGGCCGAAACTATTTTGCGCCTTCGAATTACCTTAGACCATAGAGCTTAGCGTGTCATAGGCCTCATCGGGGTCGAGGATGAAGTCATTGAACCCGGTTCCCATAACCTCTCGTAGCTCTTTGATGCGGGTCTTCTTCGCTTCATCACTAAATGGCCACTTATGTTCGGGCTTTGGCGTTATGCCTAGCTCATTGCATTTTGCGACAATATCAGTTATTGTTTCGAACGTTTCGCGGCTAGTCTTGTCCTCCGGCTTTATCTCACGCGAGTGCAGTATGACACCATACGCGGGCGTGTTGTCGCCAAGATACCACTTGCTTGGCGCGTGACCATACCTGGCGAATGGTACGAGACCGTGTCCCATCAGGAG
>JAUWOA010000068.1 GCA_030612365.1 Candidatus Thorarchaeota archaeon | reverse complement strand
GATGGCATAGCAATGGCGTACCGAGCTGGGGCCACCATATCGAACCTAGAATTCTTCCAGTGGCATCCAACTATTCTTTATCATCGCAAAATCAGGTCGTTCCTAATCACTGAAGCCATGCGCGGGGAAGGAGCGTTACTACTGAACTTGGATGGGAAGCGATTCATGCCCGAGTACCATCCTGACGCGGAGCTCGCTCCACGAGACATTGTAGCGAGAGCGATTGACAATGAGCTCAAACGAACAGGGGCTGATTATGTCCGATTAGATATTTCATTCAAGGATGCTGAGTTCATCAAGGAAACGTTCCCAATCATCTACGAAACGTGCCTACGGGCTGGTTATGACATAACCAAAGAACCCATTCCTGTGGTGCCAGCAGCTCATTACATCTGCGGAGGGGTCCGTGTGGACGCCATGGGACGGACTGATGTTGAGGGCCTTCTTGCTGTTGGAGAGACAGCTGCGACTGGCTTTCACGGTGCAAACAGGATAGCGTCCAACTCACTTCTTGAAGGTGCAGTGTTGGCGCACAATGCTGCTGAAGTGGCACATGAAATAGTTCGAAGTACAAAGAGCATTCAACAGATGCCGGTGTGGGATCCGGGACATGCTACTGACCCCGACGAACTGGTTGTTGTCGCTACCCTCTGGGACGAGATACGCCGCTTGATGACCAACTATGTCGGTATAGTGCGTTCAGGCAAGCGACTTCACCGGGCGAGAAATAGGCTCGAGTTTCTGATTAAGGAAATCAACGAAGCATACTGGGATTTCATCATTACCCCTGATCTTATTGAACTACGAAACATTGCACAAGTCGCTGAGCTGATTGTGAGGATGGCTCGAATGCGCAAAGAGAGTCGAGGGACCCATTACAACAAGGATTGCCCAGAACAGTCCGATGAAACTGTGGACACGATTCTCAGGAAGGGTTACTCCCCCATCAGCTGACCCTGACTCACTCTGGAGACAGGAACTTGAAGACATTCATAACTCTTGACAATGTGAAACGTAGGAACATACCTGAGAACCTCCAGTCTGACGATAACCGATATTCCGAGTCATTGGTCGAGCACTTCCTTGCGCTATACACAAAACCTGGCAATATTGTCCTGGACATGTTCGTAGGCCTTGGAACAACGCTGTTCGTCGCAGAGGAGATGGGGCGTATACCCTACGGTATCGAGTATGATGAAGCGCGATACAAGTATGTGCGCTCACACCTTGTGAATAAAGAGAACCTAACACATGGGGATTCCCGAAAGCTCAGCACCTTCAATCTCCCTGAAATTGATTTCTCCATGACATCGCCTCCCTATATGATGAAAGAGCACGCGGAGAACCCATTGACGGCCTATACGCAACCGGGGACCTATCATCGGTATCTTGACGAGCTGCAAGCGGTCTTCACACAGCTGAAGCCAATGCTCAAGCTGGATGCGTACGTGGTTGTGGAGGTCTCCAACCTTAGAGGAAATGGGGTTACCACGCTCGCTTGGGATGTGGGACGAGCATTGTCGCGAGTCCTGCGGTTCGAAGGTGAGGTTGTGGTTGGCTGGAGGGGCGAGGACGAGGGAGAAGGGACTTACGGACACGATCATAGCTACTGCCTTGTCTTCACTAACAGCAAATGACGGGAATCCGGGGTACCTCAGACCCATACTTCTTGGCATGCCTAACGTCGGTGCTGTCCATAATCGATATTGTAACTTCTGTAGCCGCTGCGGCCGCTACGGCTATTGTATCCACCGTAACCACCACATCTGGAGTCATGGTAACCGTAGCTTACATGGCGACGACGCCTGTACGTTTCATGTTTCTTGACAGACATGTCGGTTTCCTCGTTGACTTTCTCGACCTCATTTTCGGCATCATTAATCTCGCCGTAGCGAGCAATCTTCAAACGGAGATTGTATCGAAACAATCTGGTGTGACCGTTCTCAAGTATGTAACTCTTGCCTACTTTCACTTCTTCGATACTATCGTTCCAAAGCGGGACCGTGACTATAGCTGAACTGTCGCCTACGATAGCATCTTGTACTCTGTGCGTTTCGCGGTCACGTCTAGAGATGACTTCTCGGACTTCTCCTTTCTCGATCACCTTGAAGATAATCGTGACGTTTTTCATTCTTGGTCGCAATTCCGAAATAGTTGCTTCTATTGGTTCTGAAATGAAATTCATACATATCACATTTTTCTTAAACTAGCAAACTCTCGTGGATGAAGCATGTTTCCAAGAGCATTGATTGTTCTCAAATTCTCCATCCGCTACTTGCATACATCATACATTGTCCCTACAAGACTAATACGAAGATTGAGCATATAGGATACCGGCTTCGATGGCCCGGTCAAACGCGCATCTTGCCTATCGGTTAAGATACATCAACCAGTCCAAAGACTAGTTGGTAGGAATAATCAGGAGTTCTTGATTAGGATTCCCGCGAGTTATCATGATATCGCCAAGAACGGAAACAGTCATCGATTGTCTGTGAACATTTTCTCCGAGTTGGATTGACTTACTGTTATATGTCTAGACTCTTATAGATAATTGGTAATGATACGATAATGATCCCTCTCGGAGTGTGTTCGCACTTGCTCGTTGATGACAGCTTATTGGCATTCGGGTTTCGAGAGAAGGAGAAACGGGAAGTATTTCATGGTACAGCAAGTTGGACATCCGATTAAACAAATGAAGAACGAACGGGTTTGCATCGCCTGTGGTTGTAGGAACTTTTGCAGAGATCCGATACGTGGCGAGAGCATATGCACTTCTTGTGGTTGTGTTGCCACGGAGCACGAGCTGAACACTGGTCCTGAGTGGAGAGCATTCACGAGCGAGGAGCGGAATGCAAGGTCCAGAACAGGCACACCGCCAAGGCTCACAATAGCTGATAAGGGCCTTACCACAACCATCGGACGTAGCTACAGAGATGCCGCTAGATATTGCACTAAGGGGCACGGGCGGGCAGCAATCTACAGGATGCGCAGATGGCAAATCCGAAGCTGGACGCATGGCTTGAATCTGAGAAACCTAAGAGTGGCTTTCATAGAGATGAATAGGCTCTCGTCTCAGCTTGGTGTCCCAGATAAGATCAAGGAAACGGCAGCATTCATTTACAGGAGAGCATTAACCAAACGCATCGTTAGAGGTCGAACCATCGATGGCATGGTTGCTGCTTCAATCTATCTCTCTTGTCGTATTCATGAAGCTCCAAGGCAGCTAGACGAGATTGCAGCCCAGGCGAAAGTTGAGAGAAAGAATCTTGGTCGATGTGTGAGGATCATCCTTCGGAGTGCTGACATCCGTGCACCGCTACCCTCAGCAAGGAACTATGTATCCAGAATCTCTTCAGACTTAAACCTTGAGGGCAGAACTGTTCGAAAGGCCGTATCCATTATCGCTGGGGCCAAGAAGAAAGGAATCACTATCGGTAAGCATCCCAGCGGGATTGCAGGTGCATCAATCTACATTGCAGGAATCGTTGAGGATGATAGACGGACTCAGAGGGAGATAGCTAGTGCATCGCGAGTGACTGAGGTCACTATTCGGAATCGATACAAGGACATGGTCCGGGAACTGGGAATCATATTAGAATGACGGCAAGACTGATGCAGAATGATGAGCGATCAACAGTAGACTATCCGTATGACATGTATTGAACATCCACCCTACACTCGCTCCGTCAGCCCCCACATCCACTCTCCTGGCTCCCTTGGGAATAGCAGTTTCGAAGAACTGGCGCATGCCCTCATATTCACAACGCACAGCCTTAGCTCATGATTTTCTTGGGGCCCCTTTTGTACGTCCCATCCACGACAACTTATCAAAATCACCGAAATGTTCTCTGAAGATACGATAGTACAGCAACTCCTCCTTGGTATTCAAGGTCCATCCATTGGACAGCTTCCTCTCTCTTCGAAACTCCTCATCGTTTATAGTGCTTTCAGCAACCTCGGCCAGTTTGTCGCCTACACCGGCTCCTTGCCAGAACTTCGACTTTGTCCTATTTAGGATTCTTTCCGGTAGCCGACCCTTCATCGCCGCCCGTAGAATCCACTTCTCCACCCCCTCAAACACCTTCATCCGCGCTGGAATCCGAAGAGAGTATTTCACAACGCTAGGATCAAGGAATCCAGCAAAAGCAGTAATACTGTGTGCTGATGAGCACCGGTCAACACGCTGCAGGGCAGTATTATGCAACCGCCTAATTGCGTCCACCACTTCCGCTGCAATCGCCTCGGGTTTCATGGACTTGATATACTCATAGCCTGCAAACAGCTCGTCCGCACCTTCCCCAGAGAACACCTCATCAACGTGTCTTGACGCTTCTCTTGAAACAATATAATGCATAATACTTGAACGCACCAAGAGTGCATCAAATGATTCCAAGTGGTATATCACTTCTGGCAACGCCTTGATCATGTCATCTAGTGTGACAATCACATTATGGTGATTAGAGCCTATGAAGTCTGAAACCTCTTCGGCGGCTCCAAGATCATCTGCATCGGGAACGCCAGCAGCGAAAGTATGAAGTTCTTCAACGTATTGACTGGAAAGCGCGGACAATATACTGGAATCCAGACCGCCTGATAGCAGTGCACCGACCGACTCTTTTTCTCCCACACGCGCCTTGACAGATTCCGCAATCCGCTTACGAAGACCGTTGGCTATCCTTGCTGCACTCAAATCAAGGGGGATCTTGGCTTTGATACTATGAGCTCGTACTTGATGCACACCGTCGAAACAAGTGGCAGGCGGCAGTTCGTTTATGTCCCTTGTTACTGTTAGAAGGGCTTTAACCTCGGAACCAAAGCACAGTGCCCCATCATTTATTCTGCCGTAGTACAGGGGAACGACACCAATGTCATCGCGTGTCATGGTGAGTCTGTTGCTCGACATATCAACACGAGCGAAATGCCCCCTGCCAGCTGCATCCCACACAGTTTTTTGGCGCCGCATGTTTGGAATCCAATGTTTTTCCGTTTCTGACCACACGACTCCAAGAGTTGCACCTTCTACCTCGATGATATCTCTACCGTTAGGCCCCCGATGCCCAATCTTATCGAGCATTCTTCCAACATCTTCCACTCTTCCTGATTCTCCAATGCCAGCTATTCCAGTCAATCCTTGACTCTCCTCATAACATTGGGAACCAACCCTATTCCCAGCCTTTCAAGTCTCGTTTTCTCATTGATGGGTTCGTTTGTGTCGTGGTCTATAGCAAGACACGCGCCACGGATCATGCGAGTCCTTAGCTCTCCTCTAGCAATTGGGTTGTTTCTGAGGTGGGGGGCATCCAATGCTCCAGCCTTGACACCTCGAACGTATGTACTTGGGTCTGTCAGAGGGTCTTGAGAACCCTCGTCACCCAATGCAGTGATTGCACGAATAAGAAGCTGGGCCTCTCGAACCAGCTCCTCCTGTCTCTTTCTCACATCTCTGTCTTGGAGAGGATCAGGAGTACCCAGCAAGCAGTTGTGTATTACCCGATTCGCAATCTTGCAGCTCTCAATTACCTCCTCTGCTGTGGCCACATGGTCAGCTTCACAGAATCCGACAACATGGACTATCTGAGGCTTGAGCATCATCCCAGTGTGTATTGATGATGCAAGCTGACCCTTGCCCATGTCCATATCTGGAGGATATGAGAAGAGCCCTGGTCTAACCTGTCTAATCGAAGTGAATCGGTGATCATGAAGTGACTCTATTAGCTCGATTTTGGCAAGCATCTTAGCCAAATCCATCTTCGGGGAGGTCCCTAGGGGGGTATTGAACATATATTGTGCAATGTAGCAATGCACGCCCGCAGCCTTGGCGTTGTAGGCCGCCAGATAAGCCATAGCAACAGCAATTGTGTCATGGGTGCTTCGTAGGCTCCATTGATGTGACTCATTGACTTCAACAGGGACTCTGTGTCTGGCGTGCCATTCATGATTGCGTTTATTCTCTTCTATCGCATCTTCGAGAGATCTCTTGCTACGCCCATCGAGTTCACTATACCACAATAGTGGAGTTGCACACCAAGCATTGCTGATGGTATTCTGGAGTAATTGTGCCCATTTCAGCAGGTCCGTTGTTCCACTATAGCACCTCAGGAGCGGGAAATTTCCCGTTCGAGATGCTTCGAAGAGTTTCCGTAAATCATCTGCTTTCCGCAGTGGTACACCACCATCACCTTCTAGATTCCTATTCATCTCTGACGGTCGGAAAAATGACTCCTGTGCATTCTGGTCGGGACCGATTGAGATGACATCCAATACAGAAGCATCTGCAATCTTCCCAACACCGTCGATAGTGTCCTCAAGCGATGGTAGACCAAAGTGATGACGAATGATTGGCATCGGACTTTTATTTTCCAACCTTGCCAACAAGTCCTGAGGGAACCTTTCCTCCTCTTTCTTTGATGAACGACCTCTGAGAAAGGCAAATGAATCCTCATCTGTTGAGAAACCGGTGAATATCTCTTCGAACAAGCCAATTCCTTCAGCAATTGGTTTTATCTGAGCTGTACAACCCAAGATCCATCTCTTCTTCTCAAGACCATGTTTTAGTATGGCTATCCTTAGGTCTCTGAATAGGTTCATTGCACTTTCCATTGTTAATCGATAGCTCACTCCAATGACGTCAGGATTATGTTTCTTGGTTTCCCTCATGAGTTTATCAATTGATACTGCTGGACCTAAGAACACTGCATCATGGCCCTCAATCTCCGCAAGTGAGAGGAATCGAAACACACCAGCAACGTGAACGCAATTCCCAATCGCAGCCCCTAGAATCTTCAAGTTTCATCCACCTCTGCTTCGTAGAGGTTGTAGATGCTGGGGAAACCACTCCATTCTTCGGGTCTAACTCCTAGCTCAACATATTCTGCGACTTCCTGCGGGTTCATTCCCACAAGACCCATGTTTGCAAGGCTTCTCCCTGTGCGCCGGAAATCACATTCATAGAGCTGGCACGCCATTTCGATTACAGCATCGATAGCTGGTGTTTCAACCCCACAGAGGTCACCCAGATTGGATATGGGTACAAGCCCGGTGGGAATATCCTCCAAGACATAGCGGTGTTGAAGCGATTCTGGGCTGCCAACTCCATCGTAAGCATCTATGCTTCGAATACACTCACGTAGTGAGTTGCCCTCCGCATCATATGCATCTTCGAGCCATTCCAGCAGAGTCATCGGGTATGGCGAGAACTGGCTTGCCACATTGACTCGTTCGGCGTCCATTCGTTCAATTAGCCGTCCTACGGACTCCGATATCGCGTCATGATAATGGTTGTACCCTCCTCGTCTTGACTCCAATAATCCTGCGCATAGAATCGTCGGCGTGGGATGTAGCATGGCTCCCACATTGTTCAATCCGGTTTCCATTACATCATTGGCAAGCTCCAGTGTAAGGGGAAGGTTTCCCAAGCGCTTCAGAAACTCTTGGCTTGCAGATGCGGGAAACGCACTGACACGCACCAAGTTCTTGATTTTCGACACCTTAACAGAACTAATCCCTGTCGTCCTGGAAACAAAGCTGAAAGTTTGTGCTTCACCCAAGAGAATATTCGGTGTGTTTGAATTTGATTCAATAATGTGAGCAAACTCTAAAGCGCCGCCGGTGCGGCCTGGCATCAAGAGCACCAGTTGACCATCATCTAGATAGGGCGCCATCTTGTGCGCAAAAAACCCATGTGCCTGGGCAGGTACAGTCACAATCAGTATTTCTCGATTTCGAATGGCCCTAGCCATATTGCTGGTGACTAGGGGGATCTGAGCATATCCCTCAATGACCCCATGGACATCCAGTCCACCTCGGTCTATAATTCCCCTGACATTCTCCAAAGTGCGATTATATAGAGCGACATCTAGACCGTGGAGAGACATGTAGCCAGCAAGTCCTCTGCCGGCATTTCCGCCACCTAGGATAGCTATCCTGGTGGTGCTTGAGCTTGTTCTGTTTCCTTTTGTCACCTGCATAAGGCATGTTCTCCGGTGCTATACCATGAGATTGGTTGCCAATCGTGATCCTGGCGACTGAGTACACCCTATAATGGACCAGCTTTGCACTGGCAGACCAATGGGCTAATTGTTTCCCTCTTGAGTCTCAGATATCTTCTTTTCAGAGAGGATTTCGTAGTTGCACATATTAATGTTTTCACCTTTATATACCTTATAAGGGCCAGATAGGGGTTATGGTGTCTATTTTAAGTCATATGAGGCAATAGAGTTACAATAATTTGCAAGAAACGCTTGGCTCTGTCCTCTGACAGAGTGAGGTGCAGGCTAGAACGGACAGGACAACCATGCCCAAGTCGCAATGAACGGTATGATCATAGCTAATGTCTTGTCTTCACTAACATCGAATGATTGCGTTCATTTGGTGCAAGGGACAGGAAGAACATCAAGCGCGTTTCGCCAACGATTGTTGCATTCATTCGCCGGACCCTTTGGTGCTCGTTCATTACCCCAGCTTCCCGTGTAGGATGCAAATTTTGTCAGCATCAGAGGCCTGAGGTGTTCCTTGGTTTCCCAGATTGCGCCCCCTGCTGATAGTCGGTCGCGCAGTACATGCGAAACATGGTAGGGCTTGCTGTCTGCCGCCGGATAGTTAGCATGTGAGCCCAATGCCACCCAGACGTGGATGTGGGAGTCGTCGAGTGTTGGAATCTCCGGTTCAAATCCGGAGAGGGTCCTGTCCGAGGGTAGTGAACTCAAACGTGACCTGAGATGATTCGATAGCAGCCATACGGTAACTGGCCCCTCGGTGAGTCGGGGGAAAATCCGCACCTCCACATGCTCCCAGTCGCCTAGATGTTCACCCAATCCGAATGGTGCTCCGGGAAATCTGTTATAACGATACCAGAACCAGTAACGTATCTGTATTAGGTCCTCATCTCTCCAGAATTCGTAGTAGCAGGGAGTTCTCGGGTCTAGGGTATCAGGCGATAAATCTTTGGAGAACTGGTTCCAGTCTGAGTTGAACCTCTCAAAGAGGTCCTCGGCATCTGAAGGATAGCAACAGTATCTTCCTTCATCTGGATGGAAGTGGAGTATGGGCGCGTTGTTAGCTATGAAGGCATCTGGGTATTGTGTCAGATCATGCATTGATCTGATTTATGGAATCTAAAGTCTATATTCCTTTGCACTGAGCGGATGTGGAGCTATGTGCTCTCACAGAAAATCTTCGGTCGAAGGAACACATAGCATGCGTCTGGCTGTTCTGATACTCGCCTGCTTAGTGGTAACCAACTTAGTCGAGTAGTTACTATTATGGGAGGACTATTCGTTAGAATCATTAGCTCTAGAATCTTGTCAAAATGCGCGAGTGGCGACAACTACGCAGTCGTGAGCAAGGTTGTCGAACTGGCTCATTGCTACGTATGACTCAGCTCTATCAACAGCTGCAGGCTCGTGTTGAGTTCTCCGATGTCCTTGACCTCAAGTATCATTGGGCCATCAAAGTGAATGTCGTGTAATGCCAAGACCACCTCTCCGAGGGGTAGGTTGCCACGCCCCAATGCCAAGTGGTCATCGTATTGTCCGTTGTTGTCGTGAACATGAACCTCCTTCAAGATGTTTCGAACCGCATGAACGTATTCAACGAGATTGCAGCCGGTCGTGAATGCATGTCCCAAGTCCAGAACTGCAAAAACTCCGAGGTGCTGGAACTCCGAAACCATACTGACATGTTCATCTACCTTCATGATTACCTCTCTGTCCTTGCTTTTCTGCTTGTTCTCAAGTCCAATTCCTATCCCCAAATCGTTTGCAAATGGGGCAAGCTCAGAGATGCTCTTGATAGCACATTCCTGAGCCCTGTCTAGCATCAGGGGCACCTGGTCCGCAGGACATTTTCCTGCATGAATGACCAGATCCCGGGAACCCAATGCATCAGCGAGCACGATACAGTCTTTGGTGATGTCGACCGATGCGCTTCGAATCCTTTCCTTGGTACTGGCGAGATTGACATCGTGAACAGGACCGTGGAGCAACGGAGTAAGCCCATAGCCAGACAACAGGTCTTTGAGGTAATCGATTTTCCTAGTGTTAATTTCTGACGGAGAGTATGGATGTTCGGCCTGTATTTCCACATAATTAAGGCCAATCTCATGACATAGCTTCAGGAAGTCCTCTAGAGGGATTGGACAGCCTGAGAAGTACGAGGCACCGAATCTATTCATATTGAGCAGCCCGTTTCAATTCTCCTGATTGCACAACAGACAACAACCGAAGTAGGACAGTGATATTTCCAGAGAAGGCTATTAGGAGTAGGGCAAGAAGAGGACAGCCCATGAGCGAGCAGACGAAGATGATAAAGAGCCTTACATCACGTGTTGCCCCAAAGAAGGTGCGACCTTCAACATTGAAGAGTCTTGCCGCTTCAAGTCGTGCTCTCGAATAACTCACCATCAGGGACCCAGCAACAGCCATGACAAAAATCAGGAAGACTATGTTTCGGTTGAACGTCAGACCGACCGAGGAAGCTGGAAACAATCCGATATCGTACTCTTCAACTAATAGTGAATATGTGATACCTGTTAAAATCACGATGTCCGCATACCTGTCTAGGATGGCGTCAAAGACGGCACCTGAACTCGAAGAGATTCCTCTTTCTCGGGCAAGATCCCCGTCAACTCCGTCAATTATGCTACTCAGTTCGACCAAGATGCCCCCAATAACCATCGAAGGAATGATGATAATAGCATCAAGAATCCGATACTCCCCTGGTACCAGAAGGTTGCCAAATGAGTAGAATGCAGCCGCCAGACACGCGATGAGTAAAGCGAAGACTGACACACGATTTGGCGTGAACCAGGATACTTCCTTGATAAAACGAGCGATGGGACGGGATATTTTGCGGTTCAGATGTCTAGAAACAGGACCCTCTACAAGCTTTTCCTCACGGCGAGTGGAGTTGTCACCGTTCAAGCGTTCCTCTCCGTGTCTGCACTGCACGTTTCGTAGTCACGTTTCCCCGGCACGCTCTGAGTGCTCTCTTCGAGTGTGATGTCGAACATAATCTTGAGTTCGGGGTTTCGGAGAATCGTTTTCTCAGCGAACTCGACATCATAGGGTGTGTCAATGTCGAGCCAGAACGCACCATTCGAGTCCCACGCCCTCACATCCATGTCCGAGTCAATCATATAGCTCACAGCGTCGGACATTGTACAATCCCCCGTTCGGCGAACAA
>JAUWOA010000014.1 GCA_030612365.1 Candidatus Thorarchaeota archaeon | reverse complement strand
GCCACCACCCTTTGGGAATGTGGTAATCTCCAATGAATCACCAGATACAATCTCCCAGTTAATCCATGGTATCTTCTTCCCAGTGTTATCGCCTGAATTCCCGCCAACAATCGGATTGACTGCATTTGGCCGGAGCGGAGTGTCAGCAGTTGCCTTTCGAGTTGCTTTCGCAAGAGATTCTTTGATATCTCCAATGAATGGGAACTTGTCACCAACCTTGACATAGAATATCATAATGCCTGTGTCCTGACACATGGGCACGCCAGTAGCAGCCAGTTCTATATTCGTCAGAATGGCGGAGAACTGAGTTTTCGCGGTTTCGTCGGTTTCACGCGCATGAGCTGCTTTTAGTGCTTCTTCAATCTCCTTAGGCAACACAGTTGCTGCTTTTCTCAGAAGACGGACTGTGGTATCGTGGATAACTTGACTTGGGTCTTTCATCATATCAGCTTCTGAACAATGGTTTTACAGCGGGATAAATATGCGACCCCATATGCGGCTTAATCTATGTTACTATGAACCCCGATGAAACATGAGTGAGGACTATAAGAGACGGTGAGTATCCAAGAGTTGTACAACAGGTGATTGTAGCAGAATGCAGCTAGATCCTCTACTCATAGTTCCCACCATTTCCTTTACTACGGCGGTGATACTCCTTCTAGTGTTCAGTTTTCTTGATGTCAGGGAGAGAAAGGTGTCAAATGGCATTCTTTTTGCGGGAGGACTAGCCGGGTGTGTTGTGTCAATCCTGACCGGGCAGCTGTCCAGCCGTCCCTTTCTGTACCTCTCGACACTCTCATTTGTCCTGGCCTTGTCCTACGTGCTATTCAGACTGGATGCTCTTGGTGGTGCAGATGTAAAGGCTCTCTTAGTAGTCGCCCTCACAAGCCCTGGAGTGGGTTACGCTCACTGGGAGAATCAAATCTACGAGGGCGTCATGATAGGTGCAATTGAAATTCTTATGATGGTGTTCCTGGGGTATCTCTACTGGCAGATTCGTCGGCGCTCAGGCAAAAATATCTCAGAAGAAAGAGTAGTCCCGCTCATACCCCTGCTTCTTGTTGGATACGTGGTAGTTCAGATGATGCCCTTCATCTTGCAGATTTTGTTCGCCGGCTAGATCTCAGTCTTGGATGGACAAACGTGGCCACATGACCGTGACTATAGTGTAAACGCGTAGAGAAGAGTCCAGAACAGCACCCAGAGTAGCAGGTAGGACGGAAGGGCGTTCGTTATCAGCTTCTGGCGGCCCCCCAGGGCATTGACATCAATTTCTATGAGGTAGACCAGTACAAAGAGGGCCACCACATAAACAAGAAGACCGAACATAAGGCCGCGAATTCCAGCGAAGAAGCTGCCACCGACACCGCAGATTATGGCGGTGATGATTGCGAAAGAAATCTTGACATAGTAGTTTTGATCGTTGGGAACCCTTTCCCATCGACCATATGCTCTTTTGAAGAAGCTCTGCAGAAAATCTAGCTCCATCGTCTATCACCGGACCAGTTAGTGCCCCGTTAATCGACTACGTTATAACAATATCGTTCAGTTGGAGAAGCCATAATGAAGGAAGCAATGAGTAACATCGACATACGACTTATCCTGCAAGAAGCGGGAGCGTCTTCAGCGGGGTCTTTCATCAAGAATATCTACCAGTATGGCGATGTCTTCGTCCTCAAGCTCTATCAACCAGGAGGTGGAACAAGCCAGCTCCTAATTGAGCCAGGACGCCGTTTCCATATCACCGAATACAGGCGAGTAGCCCCCAGGGTACCATCCAAATTCTGTAGTGTCCTCAGGAAGTACCTGCGCGAGAAGAGAATCCTCTCAATCAGCCAGCACGAACTGGACCGAATTGTTGTGATTGAGGTGGGCGATGAGGAGAGCTCCTACAAGCTGGTTGCTGAGCTATTTGGGAACGGAAACCTATTGCTACTGGATCCCGAGGACATCATTTTCGTTGCGCGTCGTTATCGAAGGATGCGAGACCGCAATGTGATTCCGAAGGCGAAATACGAGTTTCCACCCCCAAGAGGAGTTGATGTTTTTGCCCTTGAGGAGGATTCATTGGAGAGCATACTATCCGAGTCGAAGGCCAACGTAGTCAGAACGTTAGCAAGCAGGCTGAATCTGAACTCTCTGAGCTGTGAGGAGATATGTGCCCTAGCAGGTGTAATGCCAACGACCAAGGTATCCGAACTCGATTCTCAAGCACTCAAAGACATGAATTCAGGTCTCAAACGTTTCACTGAGAAACTCAAAGAGGGGGTGAAAGAGCCCCGGGTTGTATATGCTGAATCTGATGAAGAGGAAGTAGAGCCAGAGGCGATTGCGTTTCTTCCCTTCGAATTTGAAGTATACGGCGAAGAAAGCGTTGAAACATTTGATACATTCAGTCAGGCCATTGATGAGTTCTTTGGAGTACCAGAGTCAACGGAAGAGCTGGATGCCCAGCAAGATGCCATGTCAAAGGAGCGTCAGAGGCTGCAGAAGATAATCGATAAACAGCATGAGAGCATTGAAGCACTGGTAACTAAGTCTGAGACACTAAAGGCAACGGGAGAGCTGATATACAATCATTTCCAGACCGTGCAGGATGTGCTTGACACCGTTTCAGGGGCTCGTTCCGGAGGGTTCTCGTGGGATGAAATTGTTCAGAGGATTGAAGATGGCAGGAAGCAGGGTAATCCAACAGCACTACTAGTTGAGAAAATCATTCCATCTCGAGGGCAGATTATTGTATGTCTGGACGGTACTGAGGTTGTCCTAGATATCAGACAAAATGCACAGGATAATGCAGCTCTCGCTTACAATCAAGCAAAGAAAGCCCTCTCAAAGTCCAAAGGGGCTGAGAAACAGATAGGTAAGACTCAAGCACGACTTGAAGATCTTGTGACCACCGACATCGAACCCGCAAGCCAGAGAATCCAGGTGAAGATTCGGAAGAAACACTGGTATGAGAAGTTCAGGTGGTTTACTTCGTCGGAGGGTTTTCTCGTCTTGGGGGGTCGTGACGCCAAAAGCAACGAGCACTTGGCAAAGCGACAGATGGGTGCTAATGATGTATTCCTTCATGCATCGGTTCACGGTGCACCTTATGTAGTGGTCAAAGTCCCGGACACTGCACCAGGGGACCAGACCATCAAAGAGGCAGCACAATTCTCTGTGACTTTCTCAAGAGCGTGGCAGGATGGCCTTTCAGGTGGGGATGCATTCTGGGTAAATCCGGAACAAGTTAGCTTCTCACCACCCTCCGGAGAGTATCTCCCAGCTGGTGGAGTTATGCTCTATGGCTCGAAGAATTACGTTCGAAGAGTACCTGTGGAACTTGCAGTGGGCGTGATATTCGAGGAAGAGGATGCAATTCCCATCTCCGGGCCGCCGTCAGCAGTAGAGGCGAATACAGAGTTCTTCGTTCGAGTAATGCCAGGAAAAATAAAGAAGGGGCAGCTGGTGAAGAAAATTATCAAGCATCTTGCTGGAATTGTACCTGAAGAGATGAAACGCGCTATTGAACAGATACCGCAGGAGGACATGATGCGGGTTCTGCCTGCTGGAGAGGGTGAAATAGTCACCCGAAAGTAGGGATTCACTGTGGATTCTGCAACCTTGAACACAGACACACTTAATAACGCACTCCAAAGAAGTGCGCCGGAGAGGCACTCCAAGCCACATACATCCAGAGTGGCAAACCAACCTTTTGCCCAATCGAGGTCATTCCAATGTCCGAACCGACACCAATGATGCCTGTTAGGGAAATCATGTCTGTGAATGTCGTGACCATGCCACCCGACGCCACGGTTCTTGAGATTGCCAAGTCAATGGCTAGCATTGACATAGGATCAATAATCATTGTGAAGGCGGAGCGTGCCATAGGCATCATAACTGAAACCGACATAGTCACTCGAGTAATTGCTGAACAAAAGGACCCAAAGACAACGAAGGCCAAGGAGGTCATGAGCTCACCTCTAGTTCACATCACTCCTAACACAGCCCTCACAGAAGCAATGCGTGTGATGACACGCGCTGGAATCCGACGAGTGGCAGTCCTGAAGAATGGCTCGCTGGCTGGAATAATTACTTCCAGAGACATTCTGCGCTGGTCTCCGGAGCTCATTGATATCATGGTGGAATCATTACGCCTCAAAAACGAGCAAGGATCCGGAGTAGTAGAAGAGGAAGACGAAATCATTGCCTATGGAGGCGTCTGCGATGTATGTGGAGAGTACTCCATCGACTTGGCGCTGGCAGACGGCGAGTATATCTGTGAGGAGTGTCGTAGCTAGTAGGGAACTATTCCTTGATTTGCATCAACCATTAACTCAGCATAAAAGTTGGAGATTCATGCGATGAAGGTAAGCCAAATAATGACCAAACCTGTCACGATTGACAAGGACCAGAGACTGTCGTACGCAATAGACCTACTCGATAAGAAGAAGGTAGACCGCCTTATTGTTGTCGAGAATGGGAAACTGAAGGGGATTCTAACCTATGCAGATATTGCTGATAGACTGGGAGTCAGCAAGGTAGTGGCGGTTTCCATCGGAAGACTTCACGTGTCCAGTGCGATGACTGACACGGTGATCACCGTGACTCCTGACGATGACGTGACTGATGTCGCCAAGCTCATGATAGACAAGGGCATGAGCGGATGTCCTGTTCTTGACAACGAAAGTAAGCTCGTGGGGGTCATAACAAAGAAGGACCTGTCAGAGCTCGTGAAGAAGTTCAAAAAGGTGAAGGTGGAAGATTTGATGACAACGGAAGAGCTCCTAGTTGTCAACCCTGTTGAGCGGCTGATTAAGGCAAGAATGGAGATGCTTACTCGAGGTCACTCAGGCATTCCTGTTACTGACAGCGGTCGTGTATTGGGACTCCTTACAGAGAGAGCTGTGGCTAAGGCAATGGCTCGCTTCAGTGTGGAAGTGCCTGACAAATATCGTAAGAGCCAAGTGAGGCAGATACGTGTCGTTGACGCAATGATAAGACAACCACCTCTAACCTCTCCGGAAGCTTCGTTGGATGAAGCAGTGACACTCATGCTTGACGCAAATCTCAACACATTGCCTGTTGTTGGCTCAGGGAACAGATTGATGGGGATTATCAGCGCCACAGACTTCACTCGTTTCGTAGCTAACAAATTCAAGGTCACTGAGAAGACTGAATAGGGCATTCTCACAACGTCATGACGCGGCCGGGATGGCGTTGATTGCGTATGACTGTGGACTACCTCCTGAAGAATGGTCTAGTTATTGTCGAGGGTGAGCCAACGCGAAAAGATGTTGCTCTGTATCTTGGCAAAATCGAGGGGATTTACAGTCCAGGGAATGATCCGCCAGCCCAGCAAGTAATAGATTGCGAGAATCTCTATGTCCTTCCTGGTGCAATTGACATCCATGTGCACCTAAGAGACCTAGAGAATTCCGACA
Organism: Candidatus Thorarchaeota archaeon; assembly: GCA_030612365.1. GTDB lineage: Archaea > Asgardarchaeota > Thorarchaeia > Thorarchaeales > Thorarchaeaceae > WTCK01. The sequence continues at coordinate 26,282 of JAUWOA010000014.1, read as the reverse complement.
AGGAGGACTTCGCAACAGGCACAAGAGCTGCCGCTGCAGGCGGTGTGACTACTGTAGTTGACATGCCTAATTCCAACCCTCCCACACTTAATCGTGATAGCTTGGAAGAGAAAGTGAATAGAGCAAAAGAGAAGCGATTTGTTAACGTGGGCTTTTATTCTGGAATACCAAGGAAAGCATCAGATTTCGATGAGCAGATAGTGCCCGACATTCTGGGGTTCAAAGTGTACCCACATTCGCCAATAACCAAGGGCACTTCATACAGTCAAAAACGAATACATGCCTGCTTGAAGCTGTCAGAAGAACATAACATCCCGCTCCTACTACATCCTGAAACCGGTGGAAAACGTCCCACAGCAAAAACCCTTGATGCATTCCTGAAGCAGCACACCTGCGAGAGTGAAGGCGATTCGATTCAGCAGTTTCTGGCTGCACAATCAGAGGTTGGCGGTAGATTGCACATTTGTCACGTTAGCTGTGCGTCATCCGTGAGAACAATAGAAAAACATAGGGCTGAGGACCTCCTGACGGCCGAAGTTGCACCTCATCACCTGTTTCTAGCAGGAGGTGATTTTACACACACTGACGGCGCAGCCAAGATGCTACCCCCTCTTAGATCACCTCATGATAACAAGGCATTGCAGAAAGCCCTCCATCAATGTGTGATTGACTGTGTTGCCTCTGATCATGCACCTCACACGGAACAGGAAAAGAGAGCCAAGTTTCTCGAAGCATCATCAGGGATACCCGGGCTAGAAACAACTGTACCCCTCATGCTGACAGAAGTCCTAGAGGGGCGACTTACATGGGTCGAGTATCTGAGGTGTTGTTGTTCTGCACCAGCCCATATACTCAAGCTTGACTCTAAGGGAGTCCTCGCCAAAGGCTATGACGCAGACATTTGCATCGTTAAGAAAGAGGAATCGGTAATTTGTGGTGCTTTCTTCCATTCAAAGGCCAAAGTAACTCCATTTGAAGGGCGACAAGTCCGGGCCACACCAGTCATGACGTTTGTTGGAGGCGATCTGGTCTATAACTACGGTCAGTTTCTTATTGGCCCCGGGGTTGCAGGAAGGGTTCCTGTGCGAAAGACATAACCGCGTTCAGTGGATGGGGATACCCGAGTTGATGCTGTATGACCCATGTTTACTCTGATGATGATGGCAAGCTCCTAGTCGAACTGGCAAGACTGACTGTGGATGAGATTGTACAGCATCAGAGGAAAGCACAACCTCCGCAGGACGCTCCTGAACACCTATGGAAGGAATCAGGGGTCTTTGTGACGCTCAACTCCATCAAGGGAGATAGTGTCGCTCTGAGAGGATGCATCGGCCGGCCATACCCAACCCAGCCTTTAATCGATGCCACGGTAGACTCCGCTGTCGATTCGGCTACACACGACCCACGCTTCACCCCAGTTGAACCGAAGGAGCTGGACGCGATTCTAGTTGAGCTTAGCGTTCTGACGCCTCCTGTGAAAATCGAGTATGATGATCCAATGAAACTCTTGGAGCTAGTTGAGGTCGGGCGCGACGGCCTCATAGCATCAAGAGGTATGTGGCGTGGACTTCTGCTCCCACAGGTTCCGGTCGATTGGGGATGGAACGTAGAGGAGTTTCTGAAGCACACATGCAACAAGGCAGGGTTACCTGTTGATGCGTGGAAAGATTCGCAAACCGAATTTTTATCGTTCCAGGCAGAGATTTTTGGAGAAGAATCACCACACGGAACCGTGACTAGAGACCCTAGTCACCCAAGATGCTAGCAGCGAGTGTGAATTATGATGAACCGACCATCGCCAGCAGTAATGAAAGCGCTGAGGGAATACCTTGAGGAGGATATCAGATCTGGCGACCTGACCACGAAGGCCATAGGTCAGCCAATGACACCTGGAACAGGCACGATATTCGCAAGAAGCAAAGCCATCTTGGCTGGCGCGATTGAGATTGCTGCAATAGCTGAAATTACTGGACTCGCCTGTGAGGCGCTTGCTGATGAGGGAAAATGGGTAGGACCAGACGAGCCTGTCATCCGTCTGAAAGGACCTGCTGGAACACTGCTCACTGTTGAGAGGGTTTGCTTGAATATAATTATGCGAATGAGTGGAATTGCCACCAAAGTGCACCGAATGATGGAAACTGCGAGAGAAGGAAATCCGGCATTGGTCGTTGCTGCAACAAGAAAGACTACTCCTGGTTTTCGCTACTTCGAGAAACGGGCAGTCCAAGTTGGTGGAGGCGATCCTCACCGGTATGCGCTCGATGACATGGTGTTGATAAAGAATAACCACGTCGCGGTAGTAGGAGGAGTGGGAAAAGCCATCAAAGCGGCAAGAGGTGCAGTATCATTCAGCAAGAAAATCTCTTGTGAAGTGAGAAATCTCAAGGAAGCTATGGAGGCTGTTGAGGCAGGGGCTGACATAGTTTTGCTTGACAATTTCAAACCCAAGGATATCGCGAAGGTGAACGATGCTTTGAACAAGAATGGCTGGCGAGGAAAAGTGATCCTAGAGGCATCCGGGGGAATAGATGAGAGCAATGTGAAAGACTACGCACAGAGCGGTGTCGACATTGTGTCCTCAGGAGCATTAACGCATTCATACGACGCGTCCAACTTCAATATGAGACTGACTTTTGCGTAATCAAGAAGCACATGGTGCCCCGGCCGGGATTTGAACCCGGGTCATAGGGTCGAAAACCCTAGATGCTGGGCCGGACTACACTACCGGGGCGTCGTAAGGCGTGCACCTGCTGAGCAGTTATTAAGATTATGCCGCGGAGCGCTTCTCAGTGTCGACAAGACGCCTTAGTTAGCTCGGTGCAGGTGCGTTCCCCATTACGTGCTTTCTCGTGCGAAGACGAATCCGCCTTAACCAGGGGTATGCCTCCGTGGGATTGATATTTCCTGCGTCTGGCGGATTTCAAGACTGCCCGTGCAGCCTCTTCCTTGTGCAGAGGTCTGCCAGCGATGGACTGAAACAGGAACGAACGAAGATCATCAGAGCAAGGGACTCCGGATAGTGATACGGACCCGGATACCAAAGTCGGTACCGCCAATACGCCATATGTTTCTGCGATATGCGTATGCCTCTCTATGTTGACCTCGTATAATCTGGTGGTTTCTCCAATAGTGTCACACTCGGTTTCCACCATGTCCTTGACGACATCACACCAGACACAGTGTGGAGAGGTAAACAGTAGTATCATCCATTATGCTCCAAGTGACTTTCCTCGTTGTTACGATTGTATCATTTAAGGTCGGAGGAATACAGCGTCGACTTCGTGTGGGTTTTACTAGGTTCCGTCTGTTCACATGGTGCCGGAGTCAACAGAGGAATGAATGTTCAGCAATCATGACAGAATGGTAAGTAAGTCCTCACGACCTGATGATCAATCGTATACCTTCTGCTTCATACTCAACTGTGAGATTGCTCTCTAGAGAGTCCACTCGAGTTGAACTTGGGTGAATGCAATCAGCACTAGCGTTATCAACACCCAGTAGACAGCAAAGAGTACAACGTACAGTATTAGTTTGTTCTTAACATCCCTAAGTTTGGGAGGAAGTTTCAAGCCAGGAAGAATGAAGGCTGTACGCGATATGTAGGTTTCGAATTCCTGTCCGTACACTGCTTTCAGGCGGATTTCTTCCCAATCAGCCACAATGAGAAGCAAGAAAGAAATCAACGACCAAGAGAGTATGTCTCATGGTCTGATCCCTGACAGATAGGAGGAGTGTGTAGGGTTGAAGAGTGCAGTTGGAAGCAGGAAGAGGATAATCCCAAGATGCTGCGGATGCCGAGTCCATCTATATGGACCAGTTGTAACAAGACCACCTCCCTCAACATGTTTCATTACCAGTTCCCTCAACGCCCAGACAGATATGCCAAGTCCTCCTAGGAAAAGCGTTACCTCAATCAATCCAATTGCAGGGAGTAGGACTGGCGGAAGTGACGAGTTTCCCCAAAATGGCAGCCACAGCCCTCCCCAGATATCTGAGAAAGGGAAAATGAAACCTACAACATGCCATGCAGTATACCATGCCGGGAGTAACCAGAGCATGGGAGTGATTATGCCTGCAAGTACTGGGAGATACAGCCCAATTGTAGCAAGAATAGAGGAGAATCGCACTGCTAGCCTTTTTCGATCCAAGCCATACACAACCGAGGGTTGAAGTCTACTTGTAATTTACTGAGTTGAATATCTATTTCAAAAAGGTTCCGGGCTACATATCCACCAACCATAGCAGTATGCGGTCATCCAGATTTCGTAATGTTAATATCCCAAAGGAGCAGCACAGGCCTTGCGGCAAGGGCCCGTAGCTCAGCTTGGTAGAGCAGCAGGCTCATAACCTGTCGGTCGTGAGTTCAAATCTCGCCGGGCCCACATTCTTCTATCGCTTTTAGCAAGGGCCTTATACCGCTTTCACACCCCTCTACATCTACATAGGAGCAGTTGAGATGCAGCTGATACCCAATGTCGTCACAATGGGAGTAATAGCAAGTCTTCTGGCAGGCGCCGCAACAGGACTTGGTGCAATCCCAGTTCTAATTGGTGGCAAGCCCAGTCGAAGGACCTTGGATATCATGCTTGGATTTGCTGCGGGAGTAATGCTTGCTGCCGCTGCATTCAGCCTACTCGTGCCGGCTCTGGAACACCCACTAGGAGGAGTCTGGGTTGTTGCGCTGGGTTTTGCACTTGGTGGTTTCTTCGTTCATGTCGCAGACAAATTCATTCCACATGAGCACTTCGAAACGGGACACGAGGGCCCGCCTTCTGCGATGTCACGTATCTGGCTTTTTGTTATCGCAATAACAATCCACAACTTCCCCGAGGGGCTTGCAGTTGGCGTTGCATTTGGAGCCGAAGACATGGGCACAGGGATCGCAATCGCCATAGCAATCGGGCTTCAGAACATTCCTGAAGGGCTTGCCGTAGCTGCTCCACTTGTCAGAGAAGGTTACTCAAAGTGGAAGGCTGGAGGTATTGCACTGCTCACTGGCCTTGTCGAGCCAATCGGAGGCCTTCTCGGAGTTTCTGTTGTCACATTCGCGCAGTTCTTGCTACCGTATGGCCTAGCCTTCGCTGCTGGCGCAATGATATTCGTAGTGAGCGATGAGATCGTGCCAGAAAGCCATTCTGGCGGCTTTGCGCGAATCGCGACAATTGGACTCATGGCAGGATTCATACTCATGATGGTTCTGGATAACGTGTTTGGGTAAAGAGAGTCACTTGAGCGGAAATGCGAGTGTGGCAACATAGGGTATTATGATAGGGTTTGTCATTACAATGATGCTTGATAATATCTTCACATTCTTGCCTAGTGATTGATGAACTCATGCGATTGTGAGAGAAATAGTTGACACTCAGATGTGACTAGCAGTATTTTATACAGGGGAAAATTGGTGTCTGACACGAGGTTCAACTTGATTTTGTATGACACTATATACTATGGTCACAACTAGATGGTGGCAGAGTTCCGAACCTAGGCTTTTGAAGTGTCATCCGTGGAGAAAAATTTCTCGTTGAACATTGAACCCTCTGAAATTCATTCTGAAGAATATCCATTGAATTTTCGAAGGTCGGGAAAACAACCAAAGAAACTCATTTTTCAAGAGATAATTCCCCGACCTCCAAATATGTCTGGCAGACGGAAAAAGCTCCTGTACTATGATTGTGATTACTGCGGAACTGTTTTTTCGGTCAGAGCAAAAGACAGGAAAACACACCCACATACCTTCTGTAAACCTGATTGTCATGCTCAGTGGCATAGTCAGAACTTAACGGGAACTACTAGATCAAGAAGGACCAAGGAAAGAATATCCCGAGGGAAGAGAAATAGAGCTCATCCAATGGAAGATGATGCTCAGTGGTATGAGCGTGCAAAGAAGAACATTGAGATGTTTCGAAACACTCCAGAATGGAGAAGAAAATCAAGAGAGATTCAGAAAAGGGACAGACATGTATGCCAAGCATGTGGATTGGAAAGGGCAAAAGCACAACGATTGATTGCTCATCATATCTATCCACTTAGCAATTGGATAGATGAAGGAAAAGACCCTTTCTGTTATTTAGATTATCTTCTAGTTACTCTTTGTGATCAGTGTCATGCTAAGACAGAGGCACAAACAACACTCTTTCGATGGCCATTATCCTATAGACAAAGGATTCAACATAAGAAGTAGCAGTGATGAATTGGCGCCGCCGGGAGGGATGTCGAACGTCATGGAGGTCATGACGTTTCTCGAACCTCCGACCATTAGTCGCACACCACGAAATGTGATGCACTACAACTGTCTGGCGTCCGCGTGAGAGCAGAACGATAACAGGCTGTCGCTCTACCAACTGAGCCACGGCGGCATGATTCGAGTCGGTGTGACCCAAGGGTTGCAATATTAACGTTGCTGTTTCGGGATGTCAAGGGAACAGAAATATCGAAGGAAGTGTTGGATTGTATTGGTAACTGTAGAACATCCAAATAGTCGAACTTCGTATTTCACTCCCGGCGGCGCCACTCCTTCTGCTACGAGTCTGGTATCGCATTCCGTGTGATTTTGTATACCACTTGATGTCCATAGTCACTACAACCTACCGTCGTACTATTCCCATCATCTTCAAAACCGTCGAAGCCCCCTCCTGAGAGCATGACTAGTATCATTGGCCACATGATGCAGAACGAAGTTGGGCACATCTTGCCCCTGTCTTCAGGATAGCTGTAGACATCTCCAATCTTCTGGTCCATGGAGCATTTTCCTTCACCAAGAATGTCAACTACCTCTATATTCACCTTGTACTTCGGCATAGGAATCACACCGGCACTCCGGTTTGGTCCTCTTCCCTATTTGAAAGAGATTGCCTGCGCAGCGCCATTGGTTTGGTCCTGCAATAGTGGATTTCCCAGCAACTTGAGCTGTGGTACTGATACAGCTAAGGAATAATACAGAGAATGTCCTACAAACCACTATGTCGCCGCTAAATACTGACAGCGATTTGATTCCCATGCTCTGGTGCCCAATCATTCCACCAGAGGAACTGAGCAAGCTGGGTGAACATAAGGAGGACATTAGCAAGGTCAGAGAAGTCTATGACGACTGGCGAGCGTCCATGAGCCACAAGAAAATCAAGGGAAGCGATGCAGGACTATACCTCGACAGGATACGCATGCTCATGATCGGAATAGGTATTGCTTCAGGAACCAATAGATTGTTCGCTGAAACCGTTCAGTCCATTATATTGCGTCGTCTCAGAAAACAAACCCTAGATTTTGCCTCAACCCTACCGGAGGACACCCCCCCAAGGAAGACAGTCAAACGAACACTGTCTGAGTTCTTCTCTGAGCTGAAGTTCATGCGGGACATTGATCCAGAAGAGGAGATTAAGACTGCTGCCATATCCAGACCTAGCGATTCGGGAGGCGCCATTATGAGCAGGCTCCGGAGCATGTTCTCGAAGAAAGGTAGCAGCTCAACCCAACTCGACGAGGCTACAATGCGGAGAGCAAATGTAGAAGCCACTAGGATACTGGTGAGAGTCTATGTGCAGCTTCTCAGTCCTGACCCGTGGGGATTTGCAGCTTGAAATCGTAGGGGTCGTCGTTCACTACTCTGAGCGAAACATATCGCCATTCTTCTTGCGGAATAGCAGCTCTGATTTCTTCACCAAGTGCCAATCGGTGTTGTAGAGAATTACTTTCACTTCGCTGCTGAATATCTCAAGTTCGATAAAACTGGCATCATCACGTCCCCTCCAGCCGCTTGTGGCACCTGAGATTGTGCCGGGGTTAAGCATCAGCTTGCCCTCATAAAGGTCAATCGCGGGCTTGTGGGTATGACCATGAATACCGATGTCTGCGCCTACGCGGCAGATTATTTCATGAAATTGTTTGATGCTACCTCTTGGCCTTAGTTGTGTGCCATGAAGCAGAAGAACGTTCATGCCCTCAATCTGCAGTTGCTCGTGGAACCTGTAATCGTGACCATAATCCATATTACCTTTGACAATGTAGCATTTAGGCAGGGGAGGGAGGGCTGCTCTCATTGCCTGCTCGCGCACTATGTCACCTGTTACTAATGCTAGATTGTACTGTGTCTGTTTGATTTGTTCATAGAAGCTGGCGGGTATCGAGTCCGTTCGAGTCGGCATATGTGTGTCGCCAAAGACCAGAATTTTCTGCGTTGTCATCCCAACCTTCACGGCTTCTATCATTTACAACCTAGTTGGACCGTTCTCGCATTAGATTCTCCAATATCTTCGCGTAGACCTCTTGTTTCTTCCCCTTGGCCATCTTTGTGAGCCGTTCGACTATGAGCTCCGGGGTGCTCCTGGCAAGATGGCCAAAGCGGGGCGTTCTATCAACAATGAGTTCTAAGTTCTCATCGAGGCCCCTCGCCTCAATGCCATCAATCCTCATGGGCACGTTTGTTGATTCCCGAACTTCCTTTGCTAGATGGCTACAAATAACTGTGCAACTCTTTGGGTCGCTCTGCAATATCTCAACCAAGCCGGCAATGACATTGGCTGCGCTTCCGGGTTCGGTTATTGCTTCAATTTCATCAAAAAGAATCAGCTTCGACTTGGTAGATACAACGATATCTGCGAACTGTTTCAGTGTCGTTTCAAAAGCACCTGCATTGACTACGCCGCGACTTTTGTAGAAGAAGTAGAATTCCTCGAATACACGAATATTAGCTTCCCTCGCTGGCACGGGGAAACCGGTCTGTGCCATCGCCACAATCTGAGCAAGAGTCTGTATTATCGTTGTCTTGCCACCACTATTGGCTCCTGAGAGAATGACACAATTTTCGCCGTGGGTTCCATCCGGTTGGAAAGGTGTCTTTCCAATGGCATAATCAATTGGCTGCACTTTGCCATGTTTCCCCTTCAGCATACTCTCAACAAGGAATACATTACTGGCTCCTTGGATGCCAACACCCTCGTAGTCCAATGATAAATCTGGAGTTTGGAGGTCATAGTCCTTAGCAAACGATCCAACTGCCAAGAACAAATCAAACTCAAGTAAAGTCTGCACTGCCTTTGTCACTGTTTCTTTGAGCTCATCAAGCTGCGATGCAATCTTCTTGATGATGATGAATTGCTTGTCTGCATAGATTCGTCTGAGTCGATCCTCAAGGGTGTTAATCTGAGTTGGGACCATCTTCACCGGAAGTGCGATTTCCTCACTGACTACTCCGGTAGCCCAATCAGCCTCTTTTATGCTAAGCCCAAGCATCTGAACAAGCCGGTCCTCGGCATCTTGCACGCTTGCCGTGAATGTTTCGATGATTTCTGCTGGCAGCATATTCCGCAGAGCACTTCCCTCTGCTCCTTCCATATCTGCAGACTGTAGTATATTGATAATTTGTTGGCCACCAAGCTTGATCTCGCTCTTCGTGATTCTAGTCCTAATCTCTTCATTCAACCATGATTCTATTTCAGCAACAGCAGTCGGAAATATCTTAACAGCCTTTCTGAATCTATCCAGTTCAGAGTCCATCCCTTCAGTAATACCTCCATCCTCCTGAAGGTTCTCCAGAATCTCGCTCACCTTGGAGAGATTCTCGAAGTCAAGACTATCCCTGAATTTCTTCATGGCCTCGTTATCTGGAAGAGTATTGAAAGTTTCAGCAAGTTTGCATGCCGCTTCTATGACTTTGTAGTTTCTCGAATAGAAACTGACTGTTCTTTCGGGTAGGAGTTTGTCAACGGTCCAGTCCTTGCCAAGCATCTCAACATTGTCAAACATGTCCAATGTGTCATCGAGTACCCCGAACGGTGATATGAAGAGCACTAGGTCGTAGCCTTTTGCATAGTCTGCTCCACTCTCGCCCTCGGACAGAACATAAACCGGACACCATCTGTCCACTCGCTCGTTAATCAGTGCATCAAAGACCTTGTCGTCGTTGGTGATAATGACCCTGCCCTCAAGCCGCCTAGGTTTTACTCTTCTGTACAGGCCACGTACATTGCCCAGGAGAGTTCTGAGCGAATCGACCGACTCTTGTGTGAGATTGCGAGCAAGATCTGCAGCATCTGCAAAATATTCTTGTCGCTCACGAATAGCGTCAATCTTTTCGGGAGGTAGCGGAAAATAGAGGAGGAGTTTGTCCTTGCCATAGCTCGTCTTGGCATATCCACGAATTATCCCAAGTACCTGGTCGAATATCTTGCGCATATCAGCACTCCGAAGAATCGTGTTTGCACTCACGCCGAACTCAGCCTCAAAGGCACCTTTCACAATATTCACTGCTTGTCTTGAACCAATTCCTGGCACGGTTGCTACAAGATCAACACGTGAGTCTAGGATGACTTTGAGAGCGACTGCTTCACTACCAAAGTGATCTGTAAGGGCCTTCTTGACCTTCTCACCTACTCCTGGAATGGCTGATAGACTATCTATGCTCAAGCTCACGTCCCCTGTGTCATAGCTGTAATCTGTCGTCATCGGTGGCCCCTTTAAAGCGTTGACTCTCGTGGGCCACGAGTCGTGTAGTTCTCGATTGACCATCTGGAAAAAAGCCTCCTTCGTGCGTACCGCCTTGAGTATTCATTCCTGACATACATTCAAAACCTCGTACAAAATCGGCCTGAGGAAATATTCGGGCAAACTCTGGCGCTAAATGGACTAGTAACCCAGGTTCATGTCAACCACATTCCAAGGTTTCTCTCCTCGAATGAAGCGTAGGATGTTCTCGCCAACAAAACGGATCTGTTCATTCATTATGCCCTCGGAGTACGCTGCCCTGTGAGGCGACAACACAACATTGTCGAGTTCATGGAACGCAAAGTCGTTGGAGGGGGGGTTGATTACACCCTTTCTCTTGCGGGGATACTCCCACCAGACATCTAGGGCTGCTCCACCAATCCTACCTTCTGCAAGAGCTGCGTAAAGAGACGCCTCGTCCACGATTGGACCACGGGAGATATTTACCAGTATTGATGATGGTTTCATCCATGATAGGAAACGCTCATCCACTAGACGCTTAGAATCTTTGGTAAGTGGAAGAGCAAGGATGATGAAATCTGCCACTCTAACTGCGCTCTCCAAGTTCTTAATTGAAGAGATCTTGTCAACCAAGTCTGTTTTAGCGCTACTCCCAGTGCGAGTCACAGCATGGAGTTGCACGCCAAATGGCTTCAACCGTTCTGCTATTGCAGACGCAACATTTCCCAACCCGATAAGCAGACATGTCTTCCCTCGAATCTCTATGTTAGGTCTTGAACCACCCCACCCACGAGACCAGTCACCCTTTCGAAGTTCTCGATCACTCACAATGATGTTCTTGGCAGCTGCTAGGAGAAGCATAATCGTATACTCAGACACCTCGGCTGCATTTGCATGAGAGTTGCATACAACTATGTCTTCGCGCTCTCTGACTGCTTCATGGTCGATTTTATCGATTCCTGCACCAAAAGCTTGGATCATCCGTAAGTTCGACGCCGCATGGATATATTCACCTGGGACACGGCCAGAGGCTACCGCCACTGCATCCCCCCCGGCCTTGATCATGGCCTGAGGACCCCTTGACGACACCACGACCTCGGCTTCATCTCCAAGTATGCTCTGAATCGTGTTGACAATCTCTGCATCTTCGTAGGGAACAAGCACTTTCACAAGTTTCAACTCCCAAGGGATGCTAGGTTGCATCTCGTTGCTTAAGTCAATACGGATGGGGACCTCGTTGGTTGGTAGAAAAGGAGAGTATAGCCCCAAAGTCAGTGGCCATGACTGTGCGTTGGCTAGTACGACCGAGCCACGTACACAATTTCCTTTGCAGGTTTACCACAGACAACGCAGACGCCCTCTGGTAGTTCCTCAACGTCCGTCCTCGTACCTCTGATCTCGCCACCGGTCTTGTCCTTGATTTCCTCGTCACAGGCAAGGCCCTCCATCTCGATGGTACAAAAGGGTATTCGGGCAATCTTCCCCTGGTCCAAAGCGTCAGAGATTCCGCCCATGGTATCTGCATCCACAATGAGACCCTCGAATTTGGCTTCAGCCATGGCACGTAGATTCTTGTCGATTTCTTTGCCAAGGTTGCGCACCCGTTTCGCCAGCCCATCCAATTCAACGGATTTGCGCTCTAGGAGGTCTCTGCGGAAGAGCACAACCTGTTGCTTCTTCATATCACGAGGACCAGCCTCAAGGCGAATGGGTACCCCCTTCATCTCCCAGTAGTTGAACTTCCATCCGGGAGTTGCATCACAATCGTCAAGATGAACTCGGATGCCTGATTTGCGCAGCTTGCTCTCTATGCCACGGCAGTACTCCATCACCTTGTCTTCATCAGTCCCTCTGAAGATTGGAACAATGACCACTTGATAGGGAGCAATCCTGAAGGGGAGTCGCAACCCCTTGTCGTCACCATGTATCGAGATCATGGCACCAAAGATTCGGGAGATTGCAGGACCGTAACACGTCTGAAATGGGTGGACGGTTTCGTTGTTTTCATCAAGAAATTTGATGTCAAATGCCTTTGCAAAGTTGTCACCAAGATCGTGTGTGGAGGGCAACTGGATGACCTTTCCATCAGGCATTAAGCTATCTGCTGCATAGGTGTTGAGCCCTCCAGGAAACTTGTCCCATTGTGTACGCTTGAATGTCAAAACAGGGAGACCGTACTCTTCTGTAACTACTTCTTTTGTAGTTTCTAAATCTTCCATTACTTGTGCTAGCACCTCGTCATGAGTAGCAAACACATTGTGAGACTCGATCCATAGGAATTCCCTTCCTCTAAGAAAGGGCCGAGTGCTCTTGACCTCAGAGCGGAACACTGAACATCGCTGGTAGCGCTTCAGAGGCAAGTCCCTCCAACTGCGTATCCACAAGGAATACATTGGATATATTGCGGTTTCACTCGTTGGCCTGAGAGCCAGACGCTCTTCCAGCTCTTGGCCATCACCAAACTCCTTGATCCAGAACACTTGAGGTGTGAAGCCCTCAACATGGTCCGCCTCCTTTGTGAGACTGCTCTCTGGTATTACTGTCGGAAATAGCATGGGCAGGTGCTTTTTGCGCTGGAGGACCTCCTCAAGAAGATTGAACATAAGGTTCATCGTCATAGTGCTCCAAGGCAAGAACGGTGTGAATCCCTTCACCCCGTATCTGACGTCAGCGAGCTCAGCCACCTTGCATATCTCTCCATACCACTCAGGGAAGTTCTCTTCCTTGTTTATGCTGAAGATGGCCTGTTTGTTGCTTTTCTTCCCACCATTGCTCATAGTATCATCCTTCTGTGATTTGATAGAACTACAGAGAATCCGCTAGGATAAAGAATCAGTAGTCTAGTGATAGTGCGGAACGCATTCACCTAGCATTAATCGTTCACCAAAAGAGTGTCGGCTGTGTTTGTTATTTAAGTTGTACCTTGAGTGTAGCGAGTTTCTATCGTTTGGTTTTTACTTCACCGATATCTTTGACTCGTTTGTCAAGACCGTGCTTCCTGATTAGTTGGGCCACGCCATTCGGCACCAATGGCTCCCACTCGCCACCCCAACGGAGAAGGTCCCGAATATGTCGTGCACTAAGCGTATTCCGATCCAAGAGCTCTGTTTCGTCCACCTTAACGCCTGCATCCTTTAGAAGCTCTTGAACAAGTGGATTATGAGTGTAAGCCTTATCGAAGTAAGGCACGAAGCTCTTGAGGTGTGCTACCCAAATCGGGTGGATGTTGATGTCAGGAAGGGGGATTATGTCAATGCTCTCTAGCGGCAGACCCTCATCCATTATGGCACGCTTCAGAAACATAACTCGCTCGCCACCCGTGAAGGGATTATCAGGTGTGTAAGCGTACTGGGAGCTTCCAATGACGATCGTCAGGTCTTCGCCCCGCTCCAGAATCTGCTTAATCGTGTGGATGTGTCCCTTGTGAACAGGCTGGAAGCGTCCTATGAACACTGACCGCATTGTAATCGTGATGGGGTGAAGTGGCATCCCAGATAAGCATTGAGTGTCCGAGAAAACCGAACGAGAAACTGCCTTTGAACTGAAACGCAGCGTTTCTTAACAGCGATGCTATATCTGCCACCAGGATGGTTGCGATGATTGTTATTGATGGTTCCTATGGTGAGGGCGGTGGACAGATACTGCGAACCTCAGTTTCATTGTCCGCTCTAACTATGAAGCCAGTAAGAATCACAAATATTCGGGCAGGGCGGCGTAATCCGGGACTCAGAAGACAGCATATAGCCGGAATAGAGCTTACAGCCCAGCTTGTCGATGCACCTGTCAAGGGCTTGGAAGTGGGAAGTACAGAAATTGAATTTGTACCAAGAACACGACAGAGTGGCAAGTTTAGCTACGACGTAGGAACAGCTGGGTCCATATCCTTGATCCTTCAAGCCGTGCTTCCGCCTGCGGTGCTATCGCCGGAACCAGTGAGTTTCAGTTTAAGGGGAGGTACCGATGTCGCTTGGAGTCCACCAATCGACTACATGCGCAATCTGTTTGTCAATGTCCTGCGTCAAATGGGGCCTCGTATAGAGATCGTTCAGCATCGACGAGGCCACTACCCCAGAGGTGGAGGCAATGTTTCCTGTAAAATAATCCCTGTGAAAACGATCCAACCACTCGATTTGGTGCAGTTTGGCGAACTGCAGTGTGTGAATGGCATCTCTCATTGTGTCAGGCTGCCTTCACATGTTGCTGAGAGGCAAGCGTTGTCTGCAGAGAGCATTCTAGCTAAACACGATATAGAAGCAGAACGCATAGTTCGCGAGAGCTATCCAAAGAGCAAAGACCCACATCTGGGAGCAGGAAGTGGCATTGTCATCTGGGCTGAGTCTTGTGATGGTATCCGGCTTGGGGCTGACAAGCTTGGAGAGAGAGGAAAGAGAGCAGAGCTTGTTGGCTCGGAATCCGCTCAACATCTCATGAGTGAGCTTTCAACAGAGATGGCTATCGACTCGCATCTGAGTGACATGCTTGTGCCATTTCTTGCTATAGCAACGGGCAGGAGTAGAATCGGTGTGACCAAGATAACATCACATCTAGAAACAAACATCTGGGTGGTAGAACGCATCCTGGGTCTCAAGATGACGCTTGAAGGAAAAATCGGATCTCCAGGAATCTTAACCTCAGAAGGAATCGGACTTTCTTCTGGAGAGGGATGAAATGTACGCATCCACTGACTCCTGAAGAGAAGTCAGGTCGACGGCCTCAACTGCATCTCTCATCAACTCGTCGACGCCCACTCCCTCGCTGGCGATGATCTCATGACTCGGCTGTAACTTGATTCTTGCTGCCTTCAAGTGTTCTGGAGGAGTGATGTCTACCTTGTTGAAGACCAGCAACAGTGGATTGAGGGGGAACATTCTGCGAACCTCGTTGTAGAGATTTACTTGTTCATCGATGCTCCAGCCGCAAGCCTCAGATGGGTCCACCATGAAGATGATAACGTGAGCCAAATATTTGAGAGCTGCAATGGCGGTTCTCTCAATTTCGTTCCTTTCAGCCATCGGGCGGTCGAGGATTCCCGGCGTATCAACAATCTGAACACTGTGGTTCTCAACAGCTAGGTGGCCTAGGATGACTTCGCGTGTTGTGAATGGATAGTATGCAATCTCAGGCTCTGCTGTGGAAACAGCCTTGACAAGGGTGGACTTGCCGACATTTGGGAAGCCTGCACAGACAATGGTGGGCGAGTTTGGACTTATACCGGGAAGACGGGACATAGCCATCTTAGCCTCGATTATGAAGTCCAGGTTCTTTGCTGTAGATCTCAGGATCGACGATATTCGCCCCTTCGCGGCGCTACGTGACCGCTTCAGCTGTTTGAAGTCATTAGCCAGTTTGAGTGCTTCAAGATGCTTGCTGGCTATGTTGTCGATGAGGTTGATGCAATTATATACCGCTCCCAAGGATTGTTTGAGCTTGTCAGTCCCCACAAGAACATCTGTCAGTTCCAAGTAGAATGGATGCATGCGTTCCAAGGACGGAAATTCCTCCACAGCTATTCGGAGCTTCGCTTTCACGTGTTTTACGAATTCCTGAAGGCGCGTAATCTCTCTGATTCGAGTTCTTTCAACCTTCTTTAGCCTGTGCGAACTCTTCATGCTCGCGCTAGTCGATTTGTTATGCGCAAAAGTAATGAGCTCTTCCGCAGTCATGATGGTTGGAATGCTTGCAAAAGGATTCATTCGACGCATTGATGGATTACATCCTTGGGATCATTATTCAATTGACTGAACAGAGGAGCAGAATAGGGAGTTTTTCTACAGTGAGTTCACTCGCTGAATGTCAGGTATGGGTAATGTTTTAAAAACAACCGGCATGACCAAACTAGTCAAAGAAGACCCATGGAGGCAAAAATGATTGTCACTTCCAACAGGCGCGACTATTGTCGGTATCAAGTGCAGTGACGGAGCTGTTGTAGCAACAGATTCGTTGGTAAGCTGGGGCACAATGGTTCTGACTGAGAAGGGCGTAAAAGCGTTCAAGCTCACGGATACGATAGTGCTAGCCTCCGCGGGCCTAACCTCTGATTATCAAATGCTCGTAAATCGCTTGCAGGCTCAAATCAAGCTCTATGAACTAAACCAGAAGAAGAAGATTGGCGTCAAGGTTCTGTCAAAGATGGTTGCAAACACGCTCTATTCACGACGAATGATGCCTCTTTACGTCCAGACTGTGATTGTTGGGCTTGATGCAGATGGACCAGCCCTTTACACACTCGATATGGGAGGTTCTCTAATTCCTGATGAATACACCGCCGCAGGTACAGGCGTTCGCACTGCCTATGGTGTGCTTGAGAATGATTTCAAGGCTGGTTTAACTGTGAAGGAAGCCGAGGAGATTGCTATCCGAGCTGTGAAAGCAGGTATCGCACGAGATGTGCAGTCAGGGGGACCCATCCAGGTCATGGTTGTGACCAAGGACGGGGTTACTGAACGAATTATTGAGAACTAGTGCGTGTGTACCTATTGGACTCACACACACTCGTTTTTTCGGCGCATTCTTCATCTAGATACAGTCTTGCGGCTCTTCTTGGTGCTGTTGAAACGGACCCACGACTTGCAGATCTGCACGTGGTTGCTCCACTAGAGCTCACTGAGAGTATGCTGGAGAAAACAGCCGCTCAGGGACGACTCATCATTGCCCACTCGGTGATGTCAACCCAAACTGAGAGAGTCTATCATGAGGTGAACAAGACTCGGAAGAAGCTTGGTAGTGGTGCGACGCTAATAGCTGGGGGAGCCCACGCAAGCGCGCGACCAGGAGAGCTGTTGGATGCAGGTTTTGATTATGTGGTAATTGGTGAGGGTGAGCAGATATTTCCCGAGCTCTTATGGTGCCTCATGAATGATCAAGATACTGATACAATAGCAGGAGTGGTTTCAGAGCACTCTAAGAACTATCCTAAGCCACGCAACTTGCCTCGAATACAGTTGGATGACTACCCACCATTTGCATTGGACATGAATATCGTGGGCCCAATAGAGGTCACCCGTGGGTGCCCATATGCCTGCAAATTCTGTTGTACACCGTTTCTGACAGGAGGCCGAGTCAGACATAGATCTGTGGAGTCTATCACGAAGTGGCTCCGCACAGCGGTGGAAAAGAGAGGATTTCAGCGTACATGGTTCCTGTCACCAAATGCGCTTTGTTATGGAGGACGGGGCCGTGATGTAGTTCCTGAAAAGCTGGAACACCTTCTGAAAGAGAGTACCTCCATTGAAGGTCTTGATGAAGTCTTCTTTGGCTCCTTTCCATCAGAAGTTAGACCAGAGTTCGTGAGCAAGGAAATTCTCGAACTGTTGCGGCACTACGTAGCAAACAAGACCCTGCAGATAGGTCTGCAATCTGGGAGTGATAAGGTTCTCAAGGCCGCAAACAGGCAGCACACCGTCGCTGAGGGTCTAGACGCAGTCAGAATTGCGCTGGATTGTGGTTTCATACCTCATGTAGACATGATTTTTGGGCTCCCCAAAGAAACGAAAGAAGACGTGGATGCAAACATCGAGCTCTGTCATGATCTTGTAGATATGGGTGCCAGATTGCACGGGCATGTGTTCATGCCTTTACCCGGAAGTAGTTTCGAGAATATGCCACCAGGTCGACTAGATGATGAAACTCGCAGAGTTCTTGGAGATCTATCAAGACGCAAGGTGTTGACTGGCGCGTGGGGCAATCAAGAGAGCCTGGCCGAGAAGCTGGCTGCAGTTGATAGATAAGATGTGGTCACCGCATCAATCCGCTCATGCTGCCAAATGCTGATAAGAGAAAACAGAGGAACCATCGCGATTGTAACATTGAATTCGAACATGCCTGACGAGTTGCGCAAGAAGCTGAAACAGCAGGGATATCATCTTCTCGGTCAGAGAGGAGCATACAAGGCATGTCAATGGCAGAAGAAGAGCCTTCTCCACGGAAATAGCTGCTACAAAGAGAGATTCTACGGAATCAAATCGCACAGATGTCTACAGATGACTCCAGTCGTGGATAAGTGCACGCAGAATTGTGAATTCTGCTGGCGTGTAACGCCCTTCGACCTTGGCATTGGATGGGACCAGATTCATGTTTCAAAAGAGGATGTAATGCGACCGGATAAGCTGCTTGATGCTACAATCATGGCGAATCTCAGGTCACTGGGAGGGTTCAACCCAGAGGCAGGAGCCAGCGTTTCCAAGGAGAAGTACCTTGAGGCAAGAGACCCCAAGCACATCGCCATATCGCTCGCGGGGGAGCCAACTCTCTACCCGTTCCTAAGCGAGCTGGTTGATGATGCTAACCGAAGAGGGATGACTTCGTTCATTGTAACAAATGGGACCCGTCCAGACGTGTTGGCGGACATGTCACTTCCTACTCAGCTTTATGTCACAATCGCTGCGCCAGACGAGAAGACACATGCAATGCTATGCAGGCCGTCAATCAAGGGGGCTTGGGAGCGTTTGATCGAGAGTCAGGAGTTACTTCAGTCTCTGTCTTGTCGAAGTGTGAATAGGTTGACAATGGTAGCTGGTCGTAACATGCACGACGCGCGGTCCTATTCGGCGTTGATTCTCAAAGGCGAGCCGGATTTCGTCGAGGTTAAGGCCTACATGCACCTGGGTTCCTCAAGGGAGCGATTAGACAAACAGAATTCGCCCTCACATAGGGAAATTCGGGCGTTTTCACAGAAGCTAGCAACATTAACAGGCTATTATCTGGTTGATGAGCAGAATGAGAGCAGAGTAGTATTGCTCTCACGGAGCAAACAAGTTAAGAAGATTAAATTCTAAATTAGCGGCGAGTCATATGAGTTTAGTAGACATTTTGAGCCCTCTTAGAGAAGAGATTGAAGCTGATGATGATGTGCGGGAGAAAGTTCTGCCGCAAGCTCGAAAAGCAGTGAGATTATGCAGTCAATCAATAAAAGCATCTCATAGAGGACAGTTTGAAGAGGCAATGGAATCCATGAATCAGGCACACAGCGTCATCCGTGAATCTCTCAAGGATTTATCGGGTAGTGCCTACGTGTCAAGGTCGAGGACATTGGACACTGCATATCAGGAATTGGCAGAGGCGGCTAATGTCTTCTCCTTACTCAAGGATGGTGAATTCACTCCGCCTCAACCGTATGGGATTCCGATCAGAGCATACCTAACTGGACTGGCTGATACAGTAGGCGAGCTTAGAAGAGCATGTCTTGACTCTCTGCGTGCGGACGATGTGACACGGGCAGAGGGTCTACTTCGCGTTATGGAAGAGATTTTCGACGAACTTCATTCTCTTGATTTCCCAAACGCATTGATTCCGGATCTGAGGAGGAAATGTGATGTTGCACGCTCATTGATAGAACGCACTAGAGGCGATATTACGTCTGCTGTCCGACAGAATAAGCTTGTAAGCGAGTTAAAGGGATTCGAAGAACGAATCAAAGATAGCGGGAAATGAATACATTGGATGGACCGTTAGATGTGTCCATTGGACAGAGAACGAGCTTAGCAACAGCTATAAGAATCATTCAAGCGTGGAGCCATATCGAAATCAATCGTAAGGATGATGGAAGTGTATCTCAGAAATGAACGCACCTGACATCTGGTTCACTCTATTTGCGCTTGCTAAGAAGGGAGCAATACATCGAGGAATCAATCTTACTACGCGTGAGCTGGGTGAAACCTTGAATGTGAGTCAGCAAACCGCGTCACGAAGAATCTTGTTCTGTTTCGAACAGGGGCTTGTTAGTAGATCACACACGGCCAATGGCATGGTCATTCATCTGACTGAGAAGGGGCGAAAGGAACTTGTTCAAGTTTCTCACGGATTGGAGATTGCATTCGCACCCCTCGAGGACGAAATCATAATAGAGGGACAGGTGGTTGAAGGTCTTGGTGAGGGAGCATACTACGTAGATATGTATGCTTCACGAATTCAAGAGTCATTGGGTTTTGTGCCGTACTCTGGGACACTAAACGTAAGAGTGGCGGACGAGAACTCGAATAAAGCCATCAGTAGAATGAAACAAACTACTCCGCTCATTGTGAAGGGTTTCAGTCATGAAAGCCGAACATTCGGAGACGTAATCTGCTACAGGATCAAGGTCAACCAAGCTGTCGAGGGAGTAATTGTAATCGCTCAACGAACACATCACAGTCAGAACATTCTGGAAGTGATATCTCCAATCAACCTGAGGAAGAAGCTTCGTCTTAGCCGGGGAGACAATGTGACTCTGACTGTTGTGCCACTTCATTTGGTCACCTAGTCTAGTGACCATGCTTACCTGTCAGCGGCACAAAGGCAACTCCACCCCACCGCCTCATAGTGACATTTCCATTGGCGTCTTTCTGCACCATCATCAGCTCCTGAAAGAAGCCTCTTGAGCCTACTGGGATTAGCATAAGTCCCTCTGGCGCTAGTTGTTCAATGAGCGGTGGAGGAACTTTCGGTGCAGCTGCCGCAACTAGAATCCTGTCAAAAGGAGCGTGTTCTGGAAGTCCTACACCCCCATCACTATGAATTAAGGTCACATGCTTTGCGTATCCAGTCCTTTCGAGATTCTTCCTAGCGTACTCAATCAAACCCTTGACTATCTCGATTGTATACACATGACCTGGGTCTGGCTTGTCTTTCTCTGCTACCAGCTCTGCGCACAGCGCAGCATGATAGCCTGAACCAGCTCCCACTTCCAAGAGCTTGTGACCATGCATTAGGTTGAGATCTTCACACATTATCACGCACATGTGAGGTGCTGAGATTGTCTGTCCCAACCCAATCGAGAGAGGAGTGTCCCTGTAAGCTTCTTTTCGTGCTTCAGGAAGAACAAACTCTTCGCGCGGTACGGCTCTAATAGCTCGTTCTACTGCGCTGGTTTTCAGATATCCTCTGCCCTTGAGCCGCTGAATCAATCTTTCTTTTGCTTCAAGAGCTTGAGCTTCAGACATCCTAATCACAGAAACTAAGCATCGATAAGATAAAAGCATTGAGAGAAAATCCAAACCCATGCGTACTGTGGACTTCCAAGCCTACGGCCACCCAAACGTAATCAGCAATCACAAGACCACACTAGAGATTACCACTGAAGAGAAACTCACATCGCGAGGAACGTGCATCATTGGAGTTCGAACCAATCAAACCCTTCGCAATCTTGATGACGAAATCAAAGCACTGGCCAAGTCCACGAGAACACAGATACAGCTCACCATGTCAGTAGATGGCCTAGTTGAGAGCGTCATGGGCAGAGGAGGCCCGGGATTAACATACTCGGACCCGATAAGCATGGTTGCTAGAACGAGCTCATTTGAGTGTGGTCGCACTGTCATGGTAGGTGCTGATAGGGTAGCTTCTGATCTAGACCGGAGGTTCGTTCAGAAGCTGAGAAATCCTAACATAGTCATCAAATGTCAATTGATCTATACTAGGAGATGACCAGATCAACTACCATTTGGTATTCATACGGGGCACTGTCTCTCACCCGTCGAACGTGGAGCACCTCAGGAGTGCTCTTACCTGCCGCTTTTACGAGCCTTGAAACCTTGCTCACAACCTCATCCTCAGGGTTCTCGCCGGCTCCGAAATCATAGTAGTGCATTATTCCGCCCTCTCTGAGAGATTGGCATGCATCCGCGATGAACTCGAACGCCCCTGAGGGGTGATTCATTATCACACGATCCACATCGTGAGCGAAATTCGCAGGAACGTACTCGTGCGCATCCGCAACAACTGGTTCTATTGTGCCTACTAGCTTGTTCATTGCCATGCTCTCATGAAGAAGCTCTATTGCCAAGGGGTTGATGTCAATAGCAACCACACGCGCATTCTGTTTGCGTGCTATATGCAACGCAAATGGACCAACGCCAGTGAACATGTCGATAACGACCTCGCCCACAGCTACCTGATCGGAAACCCGGTTATGCTCTTCTAGGAGTCTTGGACTGAAGTAGGCATTCGCGAGGTCAACTGCAATCTTACAACCATACTCGGTATGAACCGTCCTAGTCTTGTCTGCTCCGGCTAGGAGTCTGTACTCCCGCACTCTAGTCGCCCCGGTGATCGCTCCCCTCTTAGCTAGGACAGTTGAAAAATTGCCATGGACCGACCGGAAGGCATTCCCAATATGGATGGAATGTGCCTCAATTTCCTCCGGTATCTCAAGAACAGCGATATCGCCAATGAGATCGTAAGCCCGTGGAAGGAAACCAATCTCTCTTGGACTCAGGACTCCATCAAGTGCTTCAGCCAATGTTCGTGGTCCCTCAATAGCGGGCTCGAACAATCTGGTCCCCATCTCAATGCTATCTTCCTCTAGGAGTGTACGAATCTTCTCGAGCTTGGTATCCGGTTGTAGTGGAATGAGGAGTGTCATGCCCTCAGCCAGTATCTTGTAATCTTTTGCTAGTAGCTGCACTTCTTGAAGCAGTTTCCTGATTTTCTCTCCTTTTTTTGCAGGAATCTTGATGAAGGGCAGTTCTCGTGACATCATATCTGAGTCAGGATGAGTTGCCTAAGATAGTTTTGATAGCTTGATGGAGCACTAGGACTCGATTAGTCTGATGCGTTCCATCCCTACGCCTTGCTTTGTGCCCACCATTATCTGATAGAATTCGACGCTTCTGTCGCCATTCGGTCCAAGGCGTGCAGGGACAACCTTCTGTAAGGACCCTACGACTTCAACTCGGTCACCTTCCCGAAACAACCCTCTGAAGGAACCATCGTAGATCATGATTCGTGTTACTCGGTCTCCATCAATTTGAGCTACTGGAGAAGAAATTCCCTCGTAGATCGCAGGTAGGAAGATGCCATAGTCGTCTTTTTGGATGTCCATCTCAATTGTAACTGGCTTGGATCTTAGTGACTCATACGACTCGTTACCGTATTTTATGGGTGCTTCGTCAGGAAGGAGTACTGGAGTCACTCCGATGTATTGTTCACCGTAGTACATCTCCTTCTTCCTGCTGAAGAGAGTCCGCAGATCACCAGCCGGATACGACGGAATCCTGGCGAGAATGTTAGACATTGTTCGGTCCCATTCTAAGAGAACTCTCAGACGTACATGTCCATTCTGCTCTGCAACGGAATCATAACCCTCCTGAAGACGTTTTGACATCTCAAGACCATATATGTTCATGTTAATGTCTGAAAATGCAGTGTCGTGTGCGTTCCATGCGATGCTTCCGGTTACTCCCAGATGATTGAAGGGAATCCCTAGAACGTCATGAAGTGCCTCAGACATCCTTCTCGCACTCTCTTCAAGTGCATCGTTAGTTCTATGACTGAGAATCTCCTTCAGGCGCGTCTCTGGACTGAAGTACTTCGTTACATGATTCCTTGGCACCTCTAGGAGCGTTGTTCCGAGATGGTGGTCTCTCACCAAGTATTCAAATGGCGCTTGATTCATGCTCTCAATTGCAGAGGCTACTCCACCGCGAAAAAGACGCCGGTATCTTGTGCTGTCAGCTTGCCATCTGCCATTGGGGTCAGGCACGTACTTCAGAATGGAAAGAATCCTGTCGTGGGGCTGGAGATGCCCCAGTGTGACGTAGACATAACCCGTTCTATCATGGAAAACATCGCGGTCGCGTACCTTCTCGGGCAAATTCACTAACGCAGAGATAGCCAAAGCATTATTCCTCACAGAGTAGCTGGACGGTGACATTGTAAGAGCTGTTTGCCTAGAAAAAGAGATAGGAAGAGCAGGACGACACCCGCTCTCCTGGATTGTGATTATAGCTTCTTCTTGCAGAAGAACCAATCTGCACAGTCGAAGCCCTCTTTCAGTCGCTTCTCCGCTTCGTTCTTAGTCTTGGGAGGAGGTACAATCACATCATCGCCC
This sequence comes from Candidatus Thorarchaeota archaeon, assembly GCA_030612365.1. Lineage (GTDB taxonomy): Archaea > Asgardarchaeota > Thorarchaeia > Thorarchaeales > Thorarchaeaceae > WTCK01. Next base: position 2,041 of record JAUWOA010000014.1, on the reverse strand, counting down.
GGCCTCCAATTTGCAGGTGTTGCAACTCCATGTTCATCGGATGTCTGGAATGCATCTATGATGCGAAGCATCTCATCCATGTTGCGTCCGTTGCTCAGCGGATAGTAGACCAATCCCCTCAGCTTGAACTCGGGATCGATGAAGAATACTGCTCGAACAGCTGCCGTGCCGCTCTGAGCCGGATGAATCATCCCATATTTGTGAGCTACATTCATGCTCAGGTCTTCAATGATTGGGAACGGAATTTCCTTTCCGAGCTTCTCCTTGATTGCTCTGAGCCACGCTATATGTGAGTAAACACTGTCAATACTCAGACCAATAAGCTTCACATTTCTCTTCTGAAGGTCCGGATAGATATCTGCAAATGCCATGAACTCGGTTGTGCAGACCGGAGTGAAGTCAGCTGGATGTGAGAACAGAATGACCCAACTTCCCTTTGCCCACTCACTAAACTTGATTGAGCCATCGGTCGTGACTGCCTCGAAATCCGGTACTTCCTCTCCAATCAGGAGCATTCGTCTTTCTTCTTGTACTTCCATTGTTTTACAACTCCAAATCGCTCATCATAATTTGCGATTGAATATACTCAGTAAATAATAATCATTATTATTTAAGTGTTATTATTTATAGAGTCTATTTGGTAACAAAGAATAAGCTTATTAGTTGTAAGTTTGAACCCCTTCATACCATGCTAGCCTCCAGACCTGATACCGCAAAGGCTTTGCGAACCAAGGGATACCGTGCCACACCTCAGAGGATTGCTATATGCGATGCTCTATGGGAGGCTGGGTCGCACCCAACGGTCGCAGAGGTTCACGAGCATGTGTCCAGGAGAGACCCCACCATTAGCCTAGCGACCGTCTACAAGACTCTGCAGCTCTTCGCGGAAATCGGGCTTGCTACCGAGATGGGTTTCAGGGATGAGTCTACTCGGTATGATCCTGAAACGAGTCCGCACATCCACATGATTTGTAGAAACTGCAGACAGGTTGAAGACTATGGTTGGGAGGATCTTAACAACATAGTGCGAGCAGTTGAAGAGAGAACTGGCTTCAAGACGTTAGGAAAGCGATTCGAACTCTACGGCACCTGTAGGAAATGCAGAGAATAGCCTTGGGTGAAGTGGAGAACCCGGGCAACCCTCCCATCAACTACTGAGGCAATGCTTCAGGCATGCCATTTGACATCACTATGAACCATGGACGCGCGAACAGAGGAATCAAGAAGAGGACTGATGCGCGCCTCGGTCCTATGACTGCTATTGCTTCATTTCATATAGATCCTTCAGCGAATGGACTTCCTCCCACACTTCCCCAAAGCGATCTTCATCGACATTTGGTTTCCTAATGCATCCCAGAAGTATTTCCTGCTGTTTCTCAGTACTGCTCGGCTTAGAATGAAGCTTGAGGGCGTACAATGAGAAGTCGCGTACGACAAAGTTGAATATCTGGTCGAGTAGTGCATCGCCAATATCGTGCTTCTCAGCGTTTTCTATAATGAGCTGTCCATACACCACCAACGTGAACAGCTCTCCAGCATTGAGAATGAAGTCGAGATCCTCTCCCTGTTTTTCATCGGGTGTCGCCTCAGCCATGAACTCGTTGAAGGCGTCGATCTGCTCCTTGAAAACGTCCACGTTTGGCAAACTGACAGTATCATACGTTTTTCGGTAGTCATGGAACCGTATCAGGCCCATCCCCTTTGTTATACCCTGATTGAACATGAATTCATCGTGTTTGGGAGCGTCTACCGTCGGAATTTCAGGACATTCATCGCTCATGAAGAAATAGGCCGGCATGAACTTGATTATCTGTGCCATGTTAACATGAACTGTTCCCTCCAGCTTGGGCAACGCTCGTATGTCTCTAGTTGCCGCGGAGAAGAACGTTTCAGCCTCAAATCCTCTTGCTGCAATCACGTCCCATAGATGGTCGATTACTTTCTCTCCCTCACTGGTGACTTTCATTTTCACCATGCTGTTATAGAGAATGTAGCGACGATCTTCAAGAGAGGCTGTTCGCATGTAGTCCCCAGCTCGTTT
>JAUWOA010000149.1 GCA_030612365.1 Candidatus Thorarchaeota archaeon | reverse complement strand
TGCAAGTGATGTCAACAGCTCTAGCTCATCGTCAACGTAGAGATGATATGCTTGCATTTTGAGAGTCTTCGTAAGGACATTCATATATGATGCATCGTCAGGAGTGACTGGACTGTCAGAAACCAGCACTGCGCGATCATTATCATTTATTGAGAGGGCATAGTGATGCTGAACCTCTTCCCGTCTACCCAGGATGCTCTTCATCAGGGAATACTCATTGAACTTCATATGCCCAATCATCGCTGCAACATAGTTTGGGCCTTCTGATATCAGATAAAGGGGTCTTCCGACGTCTATCATCTCAAGAATGCCCCTTCCTTTCTTATCTGCCCAGTCAACAAGCCTCTTGCCAAGCGTTTCCAATTGCTTCACATCATCTTGCAATCGCCCATCTGCCGCATTTGACAAACCTCCTGCTACCTTGAGCAGATAGGCCATTGCGGTGGTTGTGGGCGATGATGGGCTGATGTTATACGAATTCACGCCAGAACGAGTGATCCAAACGCGGTCAGCACTCTCCACAGCCTTTCCTTCCGGATTATCGGTGAGCACAACAGTCGTTGCTCCTTTCGACTTAGCCCGGTCCAATGCAGCGATCGTAGCAAGACTTCGTCCAGATGCAGTGATTCCGATGACCACACTTCTCTTATCCAATGTGATGTGTGACATCTCTGTCGGAGACAAGGATGTCGCATTGAGTCCAACCCTGAGAAAAGCCCATTTCCCGTACTCAGCTGCTGCGTACGAATCACCGCAGCCTACAAGTACAATGAGCCTTCTATCAGTGATTATCTCTGTTTCTTCGAGGTCAACACCTGCTAGTGTTTCAGGTATCGCTTTCTCCTGCTTTCTGATTGCGTCGTAGCATGCATCCAAGAATTCAGTCATTTGACATTCATTCCTCTTTCCAACTTCACATCATGTTGACATCTGGAGCCTTGTATCCCAGTTGTCTGAGCAGCCCTACCATTAGTCCCCTATGATGAGTTTCATACGTTGCGAGATGCAAAAGCGCCTTGGCTACAGTGAAACTCACAGTTTCATCGCCCCAGGTAACGCTCTTGACGTGTTGGAGCCCTCCCTCATTCTGATCTCTCAAGAACTCTCTGGTTGTCGTTTCCACACTCTTCCACGCTTCCCAAATACTCTCAGCATCTGCTTAGTCCTTGGAGAAGATCAGTTCCGTGGTGATTCCTCCAAGAACATGATCAATCCAATAAATCTCTGTATTCACAAGATGTATGAGGATGTCACGTATCGAGTTTCTACCGACACCAAGGTCCCTTGTAAACTCCTCTTTGGAGAGCTGTTTCACAGCTTCTAGAAGCGGCTCTCTGCAGGCAAAGTTGTGCTCCAAGAGCACCTCGATACAAGATAACATGATAGGCAGCATATGGACACTGCTTCCTTATCATAATCTCGATACAACTGAAATTTGTATCACCAAGAGAAGTGGCGCCCCCGCCGGGATTCGAACCCGGATCTCAAGAGTTCCGTTGTAGCAATCAAGAGATTGCTTGATTGACAGTCTTGAATGCTAACCGGGCTACACTACAGGGGCCCGCACCGCTCGACCTTCAAAATTCTATTAAACCTGTCGGAACTGCAATGTGATTCCGTGACCATTGCTTAGAATTGCACTTCGAGTGACAGTTCGGCAAAGCTGATGGCCAACCACTTGAGGACTATCGACTTGCTAGCCGGGAGGTGAAATACGGGACTATATCCTTTTATCAAATGAGCGCGCTAGAGAATCCCAATTCATCTGAAATTTCTCCATAATCCAGTGAACATATGAATGACATTTCTGACATAGCGGAACCCAGTCACCTAGATTCAAAGTCCGTAGGAATTTCTCTGAATAAAGCAATTTGAAATCGTGGGTCGTACCATCCTTTCTGTGGACTATTAATCTCCTTCTTTCGTAATCGGAACCACAGAAGTAGCAATCTTCTCCAAAGAGGGCTTTGCGGAGTTCTTTAATTTCTATACTTTCTTCCATGTGTGACATGATCTCATCGTATTCTGTTGATGATGGAGTTTCACTACTTGGTTGGCCTAAGCACTCTCTCATGGTAGAGGGTAGACGTTCTTCTGAAAAAATATAGGATTCAATGTCATCCCATTCGACATTCAGCTTCTCCATCATCCAATGAACCCCGTAGTGACAAGGAATGCAGAGTGCAGCCCATTCATCCGGGTTCACTGATTCTAGGAATTTTATTCTTCGGAGTGCTTCCTCTTCGTGCCCAGAACCATCTTTCCTATGAATGGCAATGATTCTCTCCTCTCGTGTGATTCCACAAATTCGACACTGACTCCCGAAGAGATTCTCACGTAACTCTTGGATTTTCAAGTTATGTGCTTCTCTCCTCTCCCTTCTAGCCAGCACTCTTTCATCATCGGTTTCAAAAAACCTCGGGGTTCTATTCACTCTGGGTTTCCATCCCTCCTCTCTGAAAATACGCCTGATAGGCGAATCAGATGCTAGACCCAATCTTCTGGCGACTTCCATTTGTGACAGCTCCTCGTCAAAGTACATTCGACGTACCTCTTCGTGGTCTATTTCCTTCCCCCCACGACCAACTCGTAAGCGACCTTGATTTCGAGCTTTCCATCCATGTTTCTGCATAACTTTACAAATCGTAGTTGCAGATGTTCCTAGTCGCTGACCAACTTCAGTTAGTGATAATCTCTTGTCGAAATAGAGCCTGCGTGCTTCTTCATGGTCCACATTTTTTCTTTGACCTTCATCACGAATTTCCCAGTCATTCTCGCGAAACATATCACCTATCGCGAATCTGGATACACCGAGTTCTTGGGCTATATCCCTCTGTGATAGATTCTCATTGAAGTATAGCCTACGTATTTCCTCATGGTCCATATTTGCTTCATGCCCACCTGCAGACCTAGCTTTCCATCCATGTTCGCGGAATACAGTTGTAATAGCATTTCTAGATGTTCCTAGCTTTTGAGCTACCTTTCTCAGTGATATTTCTTCATCATAATATAGTCTGCGAACTTCTTCGTGATCTAGGGCTCTCTCGTAGGATTTCTCTTTGGGAATAATGTCAGGTTCTAGTTTCTTGGTTGTATGTTCATCAACGTGTGATTGCTTGGGTTGGTATTGTTTTTCTTCATCATCATGATTATCTTCTGTTGTATTGGCGGTTCTCTTTCGCTCATGTACATCAGGGCACGTAATAATAGGATATTCAGCATTGAATTGTCGAATGACTACTTCTCGTTTCACACGAGTCGGAAGCTTTTCATTATGCTCACGAATGACTATATCTTGTTCTTCCTCAGTTTGTGGTCGTTCCTGTATGACTCTCCAAATATCTTTAATTCGTAGATTCTCCACGTTTTCATGAGAATTATGGTACTCTCTGATCTCTCTCAGAATGCAGACTTCCCCCTAATGTTTTCAAGCATCCATCTCTCAATAGCAACCATTTCTTCTCTGTAGAGAATCGCTCCCATATTGATCCATTCTATCTGGACCTTAAAATCTCGTCAAGTTCGCCTTGGCAAACTTTCAACTACGAGCACGCTTCAATGCCACTACCCCCCCTAGATATTACACACCTAGTTTCTGTACCCAAGAAAGAATAATCAATCAGTGCAATACTGAACACGCATTTCCTCGATGATGTCCGACTAAGAAAAGAAGTTCATCAGATTGATTCTACATCAAGACTACTCTGATCCTCCTTCTCTGAGCGGCAATTCGACAAACCTTTTTACCTTGTAACCCACTATATGAAGTGGCTCTCTGCCGCAGAAGCCGCTTTAGCTGGTATGCTATCCATCTTGGTTTTAAGGAAAACTTTTTATGGCAACAAAATTTCTCGTCGGTTGCTCACGCAGAACTGCTTCCCACTCATGTATGACCATATGTAATGCTCCGTATGAGTCAGTGCTTGTACAAGTACTCAACATACTGTGTGTCACGTGTGGTATCCTGACGCACGGGCTCGTGGCGCAGACAGGTAGCGCAGCAGGCTTTTAAACTAAAAGTGAAGACACCTGATGGCCGCGGGTTCAAATCCCGCCGAGCCCGCCATGGCTCCCGGGCGCAAGAGTGTTGGAGTGATTTTGCTGGAGTGAATATACGGGGCGGCTATTGCGGCGGAAGATTGAGCTCGGATTTTCTGGGTCTCATGCGTTGGGAAGCGTGTATGTCAGCAGTATTACCCCCCGTCCTTCACTAGGTTGCGGTAACATGGCGGACAATAAGGGTAAGGACAAGTACTGGCCAGTGATCGAGGCCTTCTTTGACCATTTCGGACTGGTAGGCCAGCATCTGGATTCGTTCAATCGATTCGTCAGAGAGGAGCTACAGGAAGTAGTCAAT
>JAUWOA010000032.1 GCA_030612365.1 Candidatus Thorarchaeota archaeon | reverse complement strand
ATTGATTTTATCAGCTCACTTGCCGCAGCAGCTGGTGCAACCATAATCGCGTAGACCAAGATTGCACCCACGGCTTTGGTTGCAAGCGCGATTGCTAGAGCTGAGGTAACGAGCATGAGGTAATGGTAGGCCCGAGCATTCATGCCGTGAGCAATGGATCCCTCCATGTCAACACTCACGTAGATGAACTCCTTGTTGAATATGAGTGTAATTAGAACTAGTACTATGGCCGTTATGGCCAAGAGAACTATGTCGAAGTTGTTAAGCAGAAGGATATCACCGATGAGATACCCCCATATCTGCGGCACCTGCGTGGGGGGGATATAGTACATCAAGAAGACCGCTATGCTCATCGAGAGAGCAAAAGACACACCAACAGCGACTTCCATCTTCTGTGTCATGCCAGTTTCTCCCGCATATCCAGTAACCAATGCAACAAATACGCTGAATAACAACGCTCCGAGAATTGGATCAAACCAAGGCACCAGACCTGAGTGCTGCAGGAATAGACCGAGTGCGGCGCCACCCAAGGCAGCGTGAGCAACCCCAGAAGTCATGAAGGAGAGACCTCGAAAGACTAGGAATGTGCCACTTGTAGACGCGACCACTGCAATCAGGAGAGCACCAATCAGAGCGCGCTGCACAAAGGGCACCGAGAGAGCTTGTATCAAAAGGTCAATGATGGCGATCAACTCCTGAGTCGTGTGTAACACAGTATCTATGCCCTGCATACTCGATGACTCTCGCCGTGGGCCCATAGACCTTCTCCAGAAGCTCCGTGTCCATCATGTCACAGGGCGTGCCAACACCAACAACTGTATTCTTCAGTAATAGCACATCTTGGACCAGTGTGTGAATTGGGTTGAGATCGTGTGTGACCATGACTATGCTCACCTCGTGCTCGTTACGATAATCACCGAGAGCCTCCACAATCATGTCTTGGCTCTCATGGTCAGTCCCAGCGAGAGGCTCATCCAGCATCAGGATTGGTCCATCACCCGCGAGAGCTCTGGCAACTAACACCCTCTGGCGTTGTCCACCTGAGAGTTCAGGAAAAGGTCGATCCCAAAGGTCTGCCATGTTCACTCTCTTCAGAGATTCCCGAGCCATTTCCTTGTCCTTGGAAGATGCGAATCGTGGCGGCGGCTTTTTCAGCAACCTAGACATCAATACAATGTCTTTAACTTTCAGAGGTACAGAAAGCCCAATACGGTCTCGCTGAGGTACATAACGAACAAGCTTCCGTATCTTCTTGCTCTCGCGAACTGAGTCATAACCAAGGACCTTCACTTGCCCCCGAACGGGTTTGATTAGGCCCAAAGATGTCTTTAGCAGCGTGCTTTTGCCCGAACCATTTGGTCCTACTATGGCCATGAATGTGGGCGATTCGATACTGAAGTTCACATTGTAGAGAGCTAGCTCTCCGTTGGGGTACTTCACTGCCAAGTCCTTGACTTCGAAAAGGAACTGCTGCTCCATCGTGCTATACCTCCACCAGACGCGTCTGCACACTAACCACTTGTCGCTGGCTTCGCAGCTCTTTAGCAAAAGAACACAATTCGTTGGCTTCGCCACTTGCCACTACAACCTCGAAACATCCGCCTTGCGCAGCGTGGGCATGCATAGTTGCTGTTATCAACGGGCTATACTTGTGCTGCACGCGGTTGCACTGGTCATCCTTACCCCGCTCCCTGTAGACAACTATCATGATTGCAGTGATTTGCCCCTTAGCCTGCTCAAGGGACTTGTGCTCCGCAAGGAGAGCGTGGAGCGCGTGCCTGATAACACCTGATCGACTAGGAAATCCAGCATCATTATGAAACTCATCTAATGCAACGAGATCTGATTTGGGCATGGAAATAGCCACGATTGGCAAGATTAACACCTCTAGAATTTGCGTCCAAATGCTCGAGAACCATTCATTCTATGACTTTACATTTGCAAACACTTAATAATTTGATGCTATGAAGTTAATAATATACCCAATTGCTACCGGCGGGTGAGAAACCATGAAAGTGACTCAAGCGAGAAGCCTCATGGCTATTCTATTACTGTCCCTGATTATGATCAGCATAACACCCAGTGCACCGGCTCAAGAAGAGCCAGTACTGAGGGTTGCGGCGTCAATCTCACCACTGGCTGGCATTGCTGATGAGATTGGAGGGAATAAAGTGGAGACCTTGGCCCTTTTGCCTGAAGGGGTTGAGCCTCACGTATTCCAGGTAACAACAGAAATCCTCGATGCTACTAACTCTGCGGATCTACTGATTCTTACAGGACATTTCGAATGGGAAACAGAGCTGGCTGATCAAACAGGCACACCGTACATTACCCTTGTGGACTACGAAGAATTTGGTGCTGAACTATCGCCAATGCCAGGAGGAGAAAGCAATTACGCGACTGCACAAGAGCATGAACATAATGACAACCCACATGCGTATTGGTTGCTGCCAAAGAATGCCATTGCAATCGCTAATGCCACGCGCGACTCTCTTACGGTATTGAGCCCCTCATACTCGGACTATTGGCAGGATATGTTCAACGGGTTTCTCCATGACGTGCAGGGGCTTCTAAATTTAATATCAGAGCTTGATGATGTACATGGTTTCTCGGAGCTGAATGTCGTGGTGACGTTTCCCGCAGAGGCATATGTGGCAGAAGCTTTCGGAATAGATGTGGTAGCTGTGCTCCACAAAGGAGAGAACATCTTCATCTCAGGAGGAGAACTGCTAGAGGTATCGTCTGCGCTGATGAACGGGAGTATCGATTTGATATTCGCTTCCGATATATCGCGACTTCAAGCAGGGGGTGAATTCGCCATCCAGCTATCTCAAGACACAGGTTCGAAACTCATTTGGCTGCGCGCGGTTTTCTTCACTGGCTTTTCTGATTATGTCGCGACAATGACCTACAACCTAGGAGCGTTGAATAATGGACTCGAAGGAACTTCGCCTGAAGCAGTTGATGGATCACTCAATCTGTTCCTAATCATGCTCACAGGGATACTCGGTATACTTGCCCTGGTTGAAGGTTTTGTATTAGTTCAGAGAGCGAAAATGGACAAGTAGAAACAATCATGCTCGAATCTTCGTGCCAAGCCGCATGTTGTACACCTTGAACTCCAGTTCGGTCAGCTCATCTTGGATTTTTCTGAAAGCACTATCGAACTCATCGGGACCAATCGTTCCAGCCTTCTTCTCCACCACAAGGGCCTTGAGAGCCTTTTGACGATCGTGTATCTGCTTCTTGAGTTTCTCCCATTCCTCACGGTTGCCATGAATGGAGTCGCCCCAGCTTCGGCTCGCCTCACTATCTTGCCCGAGTTTCTGCACAATATCATTCAAGGACTTTCTGATAGCGTCAGGGTCCTTGTCTTTCTCGGGGTCATTGTTACTCAATCGGTTCACCAACACAGGCTTCTCAAGGCTGTAATGATATATTCCTTGAGATACAGACGAAATCCAAGGAATGCGTGATGTGGCCTAGCCAATTATGAGCGGGAGGAAGAGCACGAGCGGCATGAATAGAAGTGTTCCCACGGTGACCGTTGTTGCTGCAGTTTCGGCATCAAGTTTGAACCTGTTTGCATAAGTCACCGTCAACACTGCAGGAGGCATCAAGGCCTCTAGGAGAATCACTCTGGCAGTCAGGTTGGAGAGGCTCGACACAAGCAATACGGCACCGATAACAACTGGTACAAGCACCTGACGTATTGAGATGACCTCAAGCGCGGATCTCAGGCCACTAGGGGAGAAACTTGTGGCGACACCAAGTCCAACGACAAACAGAGCCAAGTAGGTCGTCACAGTGCTATTGTATTCGAGTACTGATGTGACCTCTGCTGGCAGTGTGAATCCAAGGGCAAAAAGAACTGCCGCTAGTCCCGCCGCAAGGAAGGGGGGGAACAGAACTGCCTTCCGCACAATGGACTTCAAATCAGGGGCACCGCCCCCATATGTTGCACCTATGAATGATCCGAGTGTAACGAATAGTACCATCTGGATGATTGCAAAGATAGTCACAATCGCTATCCCGGCGTCGCCAATAAGCATCAACACAAGGGGAATTGGAAGAAACATTGCGTTGTTGAAGGTCACGCATAGGAGAAGCGCCCCACTCTTTGCCTTGTCGACTGCGCGTCTGCGAATGACAATCAGCAATAGGATGAAGCCCAACAGATGTGTTAGCAACCCCAGCAAAATCACCGCAGGTAACTCTGTGAGGGCGCTTGCAGGAGTCGCAAGCAGCGACTTAAGGATGAGTATTGGCAAAAGGAGATTGATAATCAACGACGTTGATGCCTTAGCCAAATGGTCTGCCCTGCGGGTCTTCTGCGCAACCGCAAATCCAAGTAAAATGAAGACATAGAAGAAACCCATGCGAAGAGCCAGATCTAGTGCCTGCATTATCGTTCACCACCGGAAAGATTGCTAAGAAGTGGCGAAAGAAGTTACCGGAAGGGAACAGGAATGCGGGAGGGGTTAGTTAAGCCCACTTTAGGCATCCTTTTCTGATGGATTTACCGTACTAGAGAGGCCCCGATACAATGGGCACACAGTACATAAGACGTGATAGGAAAAGGAGTGTGAAGTTTTCTGACGAAGGAAGATATCATACGAGCTTTGCAGAATATGGTTGGCAGAATCGGGGAGCCCAAGCTACAGAAGCGCTTCGAAAACTTCGATAAAGTTCTGGTTATGTCATTCAAGGACTTGGAATTTGATGCTAGGATTCGATTTGAGAATGGAACTGTCACAGTTGAAGAAGGCATGCCTGAAAATCCTGACATGATCGTGACAACTGATAGTGTCACAATACTACAGGTATTGGACGGGTCTCTCTCTGCAATGCGCGCATTCATGGGAGGCAGGATAGTAGCAAAGGGCTCAACCAGAGACTTGCTCAAGCTGCAGCATCTGCTCAAGGCTCAATAATCAAGACCGAGTTCCTGCAGAGCCTCTGCTGTGGGCCGTCCAGTCTTTCGATTCCATCTCCTGTAGGAGTAGTAATCGTCCAGCTGCAGTTCCAAATTCGGTACAAAGTCGTCGGTTACGTGATCTGGCAATGGTTGAGAGAATAGTGAGGGGAGCGTATCCTCCTGAGGGTGCAGACCACACTTGAGATTGAATAGACGTTTTAGAGTAACTATTCTTGATCCGATTGTAAGGATGTCTTCGAGATTCATAGATGTCCCGAGTGCAGTGTTGAGTAAGCTCAGTAAGGTCTGCGGAAGTACAAACGCGAAGTGACACATTATCACCGAGTCGAAGAAGGCTCTGTAGTCCTGCGCTTTTGCCGCAGTAACGCCCTTGTTCTCATCATCCAATCGATCGGAAGCGACAATTCCAAGGTCACGAACATCTGCACCCATGTCAATGCTGTATATGTCCCCCTCCAAATGGGATGCCCCTCGAGCGGCTACAGCATACACAGTTGCCATGCCTGCGAATGCTCGGGGATCATGACCCGGTATCTCAAGCCCCTTAACATGAAGAGCAGCATCCTCAGCACCATATTTGGCAGCTAAACGCATTGAACCCTCGGCCAGCTCATTACCAAGCCCATCACGGTTAGCGATTGCATGGATTAACTCAATCGCCCTGTCAGAGTCCCCCCATTCAAGGCTGTAATCTAATTTCCCGAGCTCCTGCAGTGAGATTGCAAGAGCCAATGTGCCACCGGTGCTTATCGTATCTAGTCCATATTGATTACATAGGCGGTTCATGACTGCAATTGCGCGAATATCTGAAATCAGAAGGTTTGACCCAAGGGATGCAATGGTCTGGTACTCGGGACCGCCGATATTCTTGAGATTATGCTCTGGAAGCGACACCTTGCGACCGCATCCTATGGGACATGAATAGCAGGCGATGCGACCTGTTAGAATCTCGTCCAGCGCCTTGTCATTTATGAGGTCAGACTTGAAATCCACCTCTCGGAAGTACTTGATGGGCATATCGTTGAACATCATTGCGATATCTACATACATTGCTGTTCCAGACTTGCTCAAGTTGGACATCATCTCACGGAGTATTGCCGAGGATTTCTTGGTAATTTCAGTGAATTCAGCAGCATCACTGAGTGCGATTTCTTTGCTTCCCCCGACTGCAATGGCTTTGAGATTCTTTGACCCCATGACGGCACCCAAGCCGCATCTTGCGGCTGCACGTTCCGCATTCATAATGCTGGCATAGAGAACAAGATTCTCGCCCGCAGGACCAATGCATACGACTTTCACAGGACCCAAGTCCTTCCGAAGACTATCCTGAGTCACACCCGTGGTTGTCCCCCAGAGGTCGTCCCCAGGAAGAAACGTGGATGAGCCTTCATCAATGTGGAGCACGACTGGGTTCTTGGCTCTGCCCTTGATTACCAAGCCATCGTAACCTGAGAACTTTAAATGCGCGCCGAAATGGCCGCCAGAATGCGACTCACCCCAATAGCCCGTAAGGGGGGATTTCCCACACACAACGTGACGACCTGTACACGGCGCCATTGTTCCAGTAAGGGGGCCGGTCATGAACACGAGCATATTGTCAGGACTCAGAGGGTCGCACGATGCATCCATCATATCATAGAGCAGCCTGCAGGCATAGCCAGCCCCACCAAGGAATTGCTTGGCGATCCCCCGATCCAAGGGAATCTCACTGATCTTCTCTTTGGTTAAGTCCACTGCAAGGAGTTGTCCCATGTACCCGTTCATTCGCGCACCTCAGTAGCCCTTCATCATCTCCCAGAGTGTCGCTTCATCCTCCACGACATCCTCAGGGAGCTGTGAGGGCTTGCCAGCTTGTAATGCAATCATGTAGATTCTGCATGCACGCTCCAGAAGCACAGCGACATCAAGTGCTTCGCGCAATGACCCGCCGCAGCAAAGAGCACCATGGTTCGCTATCAGAGCAGCACTTCTCATGTCCATAGCCTTTACGACCCTCTGGCCTAGTTCTTTGGTGCCTGGCATGGAGTATTGCGTAATACGTATCTCGCCACCGAGCTTGGGAACAATCTCGTCTAGTATTGGTGGAAGAGTTCTGTTCAGAAGGGTCAATGCTGAAGCATAGATGCTGTGAGTGTGTACAATAGCTCGAGCGTCCTCACGGTTCTTGTAGACTTCAAGATGCATAGGCGACTCTACGCTCGGGTTTCTGTCGCCCTCTATGACTTTGCCATCCATGTCAATGACCATCATGTCTTCAGCCGCCATCTCAACATAGCGGACTGAGCTTGGGGTAATTACAACATGATCGTCGACACGGGCGCTTGCGTTGCCAGCTGACCCCTCCACGAGGTCTCTTCGTACCATCTCTGCACATATCTCTAGTAATTCTTTCTTCGTATCCTTATGCATGCTCAATCACCTCGGTACCAGATTTCTTTCCATCTTGAGTAGTATGGTTTGTATCGTGTTGCGCGTTCATCCGGTTCAATAGAAGGATGCCACTGGACCATGGCTTCTGATGCCTCCATCAAGTCTGAAAACCACCCCGCGCCCTTGGCGGCACAAATGGCGGCCCCCAAGAGACTTCCTTCGCACTGGTCCGGAATTCGGATAGAGCGATTCAGAACGTTGGCTAGCAGCTGCCCCCAGACGGTTGATTTGGTCATTCCACCGATTGTCTTGATAGCGCTGACTTTCACTTGCGCCTCCAATTGCTCACAGTTCCCCCTAGCAGAGTAGGCGATGTTTTCCAGTACTGCATGAAGAAAACTTGCCGAGTCAAGGGGCGTGACTTGCGGTAAGGCCGGCTGGGGGAAAGACAGTATCGCTTGTCGTACATCAGTGAACCGATGGCAGTCCATTATAGTGGGCCCGAGAGCTGCATACGTTTCATTGCTGCCTGGGGGAATGTGCGCTACAATATCAGACAGGTTGCTTAGAGTGCTCGTGAAACATTGCTCTGGGTTCTCAGATCGTTCACACAAGAACCTGACTGCCCATTCAATGTACGATCCCGTAAGACCGGCATTGCTCTCCAAGACCCATCTACTAGGGACAACATGACATCCAGTCCATATCTTCTGACCCTGAGTACAGACAGGATTCTCCGTAACCAACATAATGGGGGCTGTGCTGCCAGCCACGACTGTAATTTCACCAACGTTGGCTTCTGCAGCAAGAAGCGCACACTGAGTGTCTGCACCTCCTTGGACCACGGGCAATCCTGAAGGAAGGCCGGTTTCCTTCGCCGCTGTAGCTGTAATCTCCCCCACAACAGTCCCTGCAATATGTATCTCTGGCAGGATATTCATCTCAAGATTCAGGGCTTCAACCACCTCAGAACTCCACTTCCGGCTTCGAACATCAAGAAAACCAGTGGCACTGGCTGACGAGGGGTCTGTTACGAATGCGCTGCAGAGTCTGTATGTGATCCAATCGCTTATTGGCAAGACATGAGCAATGACCTCATACACATCTGATTCCTCTTCCTCAAACCAAGCGAGCCTTGCAGGGGCAAACATCATTGGGGGCCAACACCCAGTCAGCTCTTGGAATCGATCTCCCACTGACTCTTCCACAACATACTGTGTCAATGCACCGCGAGCATCGATATTAGGAGTACCTCGCAGCTCCTTCCCATCTGCATCCAGAATTATCATGCCCATCCTCTGGCTGGTTGTGGCGATAGCTTCCAGTTTCGACGACGATGTTCCTCCAGACTTAAGCGCCTCACGCGTTACTTGGCATATTTTCTTCCAGTACAGCGAAGTGTCAATTTCCTTTGCTATGTCAAGGTCAGAAGGAGTTACACATCCCCAAGATTCTCTTCCGATACCGACTACTGCTCCCGATTTATCCACCAGCATGCACCGAACGCCAGTGGTTCCAGCATCAATTGCTGCTACGACCATTCAACTCCTCCTTTTACGTCAATACGTCCGGGTTTACGATATGCTTAGGCTTTCCGCCCTCTAGATACGTGCGAATATCATTAGCCAGCATCTCAGACTGCCGTTCAACAGTATCAACTGTGTTCCCCCCGATGTGTGGGGAAACAGTGACATTATCGAGTTCTAGGAAAATGTTGTCGCAGTCTACGGGTTCCATTGAGAATACATCTAGTCCTGCGCCAGCTATGGTGCCCGATTTGAGGGCTTCGAGCAAGGCGTATTCATCGGTGATAGATGCTCTGGCCGTGTTGATGAAAATCGCAGTCTTCTTCATGAGCTCGAATTCCCTCTTGCCCAACATTCTGTTTGTTTCTTCAGTTGGCAAGCAATGCACTGATACAACATCTGACCTTCTCAAGAGATCATCAAGCGCAACTTTCTCGGCGCCCACTTCTGCGATTCTGCCGTCATCAACGTAGGGATCTGTGACAAGCAAACGCACCTCAAAAGACTGTAAAATCTTGGCCACACTGAATCCAACCTGGCCTAGGCCAATCAGCCCGATTGTCCGTCCTTTTAGCTCGAAGCCCTTGGTTGACTTGTACATGCCCGCAAAGTCCCCGAAGTCATCGACAAGGAACTCGCGTTGGAGTAACCTATCTGCTGCTGTGATATTGCGAGCTTGACTGAGCATAAGGCACACTGTCAGCTCAGCTACGGCTCTTGTGTTCCGACCCGGGGCGGTGATGACTGGTATACCCTTGGCAGTTGCGGAAGCAACTGCGATGTTCCGAGGATTACCTCTGACACAACCTATCAGCTTCAGGTTACTACCCTCGATAACCTCCTCTTTGACTTCATCGCCCTCGACAACGACTACTTCGTATCGGCCTTGATTGATGACCTTCAGGAGCGAGTCACCTAGATGTAACTTTCCGGTCTCAAGCCAACACTGATAGTCTACATCCAAACCAGAAGCACGGAGCGTACTCAGACCATCATCTGTGAAAGGGGCAGTGACAAGTGCTTTCATGGTCAATACGGTCCTAGGAGCAGACGTGACTCAGGGTGTTTTCGACCCTTTAAACATTCATCAAGTTGAAACAGTAGGTCTACACTTGGCTCAATGGTCATGCGAACAGCGGATTCTCAGAGCAACAGCTTCTGCAGTTTGAGAAGATCCGGCACCTCTCCTCTTGTCTTGAGTTTGCCGGATGAGTAAGCGGCCATGGGGCTCTCAGTCTTATCCATTATGCCAAAGAAGGTGTCAGAGTCCATTGTGACTGCCAGGTCTGCGTCCACTGTGCCTTCCCCCAGCTCCAAAAGTTCTGAGTCACCAATCTTCAAGTAAAAAGATAATTCGATGTCAGGAAAACTGAACAAGAGTGTCTTGTTGTAATCGCGAAAACGACGCTGGATCTTTGGGTCTTCAAACCGACATGCAATCTCATTAAGTCTGGAGAGAATCCTGGCTTTGACCATCCTGATGACCAAGAACCGGATGTCTGAATTTAGTTATATCTCCTGTGCTGTAGAATTGCAGAAATCTACTTGACACGAGCTACATGCACGCTGCACGAAACACAGGGGTCGTAAGAGCGGACAACGGTTTCTAGCTTTTGTGCTATGGTTTTGGAATCGGTTATGCCCTGCTCCAGAAGACCCTCTACCATTCTTCTCAGATCGGCCTCCATCATCGGAAGGTACATAGCTGTTGGAGTGATGATGTTTGCAGCCCTAATTACACCATTCTTGTTAATCTTCAGAGTGTATGCCAGCAGTCCGCGAGGAGCTTCGGTAACACAGACGCCAGTTGCGGCCTTTGTGATCTCAAACTCCACTCTGCGCTCATTTGGCTTGATGGAACTAGCTAGCTCGTCTGCCATGATTTCAGCTCTGTGAATGTAATGGATCAACTCTATTGCCTGGGCGAGGTTGTTGGATAGAGGATTTTTCGCATCGAGATACTCTTCATAGGTCCGAGCTAGAAGCTTGGCTCTTTTTGAGAGCCTATCGTTGAACAGAGTGAACCTAGATAATGCCCCAGTCATGAAGGGCTGGTCGTTGTATGAACCATGTTTCGCAAAGGAGTGTGGAACAACCTTCTCACTGATGCGCATCTGGTATGCATTCGCCTTGAACTTGCTACCATCGCTGGCATGTATGGTGTTTCCGAACATTGTGTACGTCCCATCGATGGGCTCAAGCGCAAGATGTACTCGATCAGCTTCGACTTCAGGCCAAAGAGGAAAGCCTACAAACTGCTCCAGCGCTTCCTCTGCAACGTCATGGAGAGACCTCAACTTTTGCCGCATCGTTTCCCAAGACTTCTTCGGAGGGATCTTGCCAAAGCCGCCTATCAAGGCGTTCTCCTGATGGATTGCTCTTGAGCCTATAACGGTCTGAATGTGTGCACCTATATCCTTGAGAGCGATTGCAGCATTCAGGATATCCTTGTGCGCCCCTTGCATAGAGAACACGTCTGGAAAACCAAGGAAATCCGGAAGAGCAAGGAAGAACAGATGCAGAGTATGGCTCTGGATGAAGTCGCCAATGTACAGCAGCTCCCGCATCTTCATAGTCTGCTCGCTAGGCTCCAAACCCATAGCGTTCTCAGCAGCTAGCACGGGGGTAATCTTATGCGCGGCAGCGCAGAATGAACACACTCGGGGAAAGACGGCAACCGCCTCTTCCACATGCTTCCCAACTGCTATCGCCTCAAAGAACCGCGGACCTTCGAAAACGTTGACGTTGACCACATCCACCTTCTTGCCGTCAAGAATGACCTCTATGCCTGCCTTTCCCTCAATTCGAGCAATATGGTCAACAGTGATTGGGTGTATGATCTTCTTCTTGGGCATCACTTCTTCCTCCCGAACACTTTTTCCAGCCGCTCTTCGAGATTCTTGTCAAAGGAGCAAAATATCTTCATACGTTCCCGTATGTAATCCTTTGAGTAACCCTTGTTCCTGAATATGAGTGCTAGTGAATCAAACCACGAGTTGTCATGAGGCACTGGACCCCTGCAGCCTATGCAAGGAACACCAAAGCTTGGACATCGCGCTTTGCATCCCGCCACCGTGATTGGACCAAGGCAAGGAGCATCACTTTCAATCAGAATGCACGGATTGCCCTCAAGGCGACACTCTGCGCACACAGGATAATCAATCTCTTCAGGATACGAGCCGAAGAGAAACGTGCTCAAGAAGTACATTATTTCGTCTTCTTCTGGAGGACAACCAGGAAGAAAATAATCTACTTTCACGTAGGAATCAATAGGAGCAGCCTGCAGGCCCTTGTACTTTATTTTGGAATCGCCGTAGACTGATGCATAGAGTTCGTCGTAGTTAAGGTCGCCTTCAGACCAGCTCTGAACACCACCGTTCACTGCACATGCGCCTATAGCGACTAGCACCTTCGCGTTCTTTCTGACCTCTTTCAATTCCTCAAGGTCTTTCTCAGTGGAAACCGAACCTTCGACAAAGGCGATGTCTACGGGTTCGTGCATAGAGCTCTTGCTCGATACCATGTAGAAACACTTGAAGTCCACAAGGTTTGCTATTTCCATAATCTTCTGGACTGTGGCCATAACAAGCTGGCAACCGTAGCATGATGTGAGGACGTATACACCTACTGTGGCCCTACAGACATCTCTGCACTCCTCGATTATCTCATGGTCGGGGAGTATCATCTTCGAGCGTTCCATTAGATCAACCCCGGAATACTGATGATGTCATAATAATCGAACACCGGCCCGTCTTTGCAGGTATACTTCCACGATGTGGCTGTGCCTATGTTGCAGTGTCCACACTTGCCGACCCCGCACTTCATGCGACGTTCAAGATTAACGAAAATGTACCGTGGGTCATAACCTAGTTTAATCATCTGTTCGAACATTGACTTGTACATGCGAGGCGGCCCGCAAAGCGCAGCTGTGCACTTAGTGGGGTCAACATTCACTTTGTCTAGATGCGTTGGTGCGCGGCCTGTCAAACCACCCCAGTCAGGGTCTCTTGTGGCAGTCTGAATAATCTCAATGTTCTCAGCTGTTGCGATATCCCTCATTGCTTTCAGCTCTTTTGCAAATAGCAATTCCTTGCCCAGCTTCGAGCTATTGATAATCGTGATATTGCCAAACAGCCAGCGGTTGTCTAGTGCGTAGAGGAAGACTGACCTGAGTGGTGCCATGCCGAGTCCAGCAGCTACGAGAAGTAGGTCCCTGTCGTAGAATCGGTCCATTGGGAAGCCATTCCCATAGGGTCCTCGAATCCGCACCATATCACCAGGCTTAAGCTTGTGAATCTCAGAGGTGACACGACCCGCCTTGCGGATGCAGAGCTCAAAGAATCCCATCCTTCTAGCAGAGGAGCAGATTGAGATTGGTACTTCTCCATGGCCAAGGAGTGAGAGCTCTACAAACTGACCAGGCATAAACCGCCAGGACTGAGCTATCTCGGGGTCATCAAAACGAAACAGGAAAAGCTTCTCGTGTTCAGTAAGGCCATACACTCTCAAAAGACGACACTTGTGGGTTTCGTAGGTTTTCATTGGGTCGGGTTTCGACATCTAAGCTCCACCTCCAGTTCCGTAGACTTCCAGCAGATTTTCCTTGAACTGGATGTCTGCTGGGCAGAAGTACGTACATCTACCACAACCTACGCAGTATGAGGTTGTTGTGGTTTCGCAGTAGGCATTCTTGCACTGATAGCGATTGAGGAAACGGTCCTTCTTTGTTGGTCTGAAGTTGTGACCACCCGCTACAAGTCCGTGCGATCTGAATTGGCAGGAGTCCCAGAATCGGATACGCTCGCCCCCAGTTCCATCAAGAGTTGGCAGGTCTTTGACCTCGTAGCAACGGCATGTCGGGCACGTAAGTGTGCAATTGCCACAACCAAGGCACTTGTCGCTCTCACGCATATACATGGGATGATCGAGGTGCAGTTCAAGACGATATCTCATGTCATCCCAGTTCCCTTGAACTGTGAACATGGACCTCCGTTTGGTCTCGAATTTAGCGAAATTATCCTTGTCTTCGCTTGAAATTTCCTCGAAGTATTCCGGCGAGTTCTCGATTAGCTTGTGCCCGGTCACTGTTCCCACACGAACTAGATAGCCGTCAGGAAGTAGATGCAGGAAGAGATCGAAGCCTGCGTCAACGAAGTCGGTGCGGCGCACGCTGCAGAAGCAATACTCGTCAGGAAGGCAGGAGAGTCCGATGATTATTCCATTCTCTCTTCGAATCTGATAGTAGGGATCTGGTAAATCGTCAATGAAACGCGAATCCATGATGCGCAGACCTACAATGTCGCAAGCATGCACGCCAAAGAGGATGATGGGTTTGCCTTCAGGCATCGTTTCATGAATCTCAACATTGACCGTGTCAAAAGTGAAGACGGTTTCTCGTTCGGGGAAGAAGTACTTCCTTGGGGGAGTTATCGTCCGGTTGTACTCGAACTCCACCTCTTTGACATCGCCAATCTCTCTGAAGTCGTAGAACTTCTCTGAGATTTTCTTAGGTCCGTAGAGAGTTCCCATGGACTTCAGTCGCTCGAGGAATTCGCAGACCTTTTCCTTTGGGAGCTTTACGTAGCGCATCTGTCCAGACACCCCTTGCTAGATGATGACGCGGGTTGCGCCATGAAGCATGTAATAAGAGTAAGGATGTGGACTGGTTATTTGAATTGTTCCTAACCCAGGAATCCAAACCTAATGAGAACAACAGGAGAAAGCGCTTGACAGGAAATATCCCCTTGATAAGTGCGGGTTGAAGACCATGGAAAGCCTTTTCGCAAAGATTCCCATAGTATATGCATTGGTTCTATGTTTGAGAGGAGTACCAGATGTCAATTGACTGTTCCAAACCCAGAGTAGTCATAATGTCAGTCTTGCTACTCCTCGGCGTACTGGGCACTGTTTCGATCCCATTATGGCCCTCTTATTCTGCTGATTGGATAGATGAGTTCCACCCACATAGATACAACACTACACTGTCCGAGGAAAGTCCGACTATTCAACATAGTGTTGCTCTATACGTAACGAGAGTTCAGCTCTTCGAGCTGAGGACAAATGGGACCTATGTTTCAATCTTGGCACTCAGTCTATCGGAGACCTACTTGCACCTACGCAATGTGTCCGAGATAGTTGGCGTGCCAGTCGTCATTGATAGGCCATCAGTCAATGAATGGTGGATAAATGTCACTTGGCAGGGCCAAGATGTTGCCATTTCGTTAGAAATCAGAGAGTGGCACATAAAGCCCCCGCCGGTTGATATATCGGTTTCTCTGATTGCATCGAATATTGGAGTTCTTCTGCTATCCTTTGGATTGAGTGTCTATGCAGGGCATAGGTTAATCCTCATTGAAGGAAATTGCAGAAGGCAATCGCGGGATGAGATGCGAGCGCAAGTGAGATGGTCGCGACGCCGAGGACCATTAGCGGTAGTCCTTCTAATCCTGCTTTGCGCATCCCTGTTTGCGCCGTTTCTAAGAGGATACACCGCACAAGACTATAGATTGATCAAACAAACAGAAATAGTGTCAGACCAACTACACTCGGTTTTTTTGAACGAATCTCATTCTGAAGCCTCTTTCAATCTTACAATCCCGTATTCAAGTGACACGGGGATCTACGCCTTGCGGGTGCATTCAATGACGCATGGTGGAACCCCAGTTTTACTCAGTATCTCCCACGGTCTTCAGGAGGAACAGATGGTCTTGGCGAGTGCCACCATCGACGGGCAGTGGTGGTTGAGCTTTCCTGTAAACGACACGTTGACGCACACTCTATCACTGGATAGAATCGAGAATGACGTTGAGATTCAATTCTTTGTCGAAGTCAGTAGGGACGTATACCTCCCGCGAGTAGACCCCCTTCCAGCGCTAGCTGTTGCATCCCTAGGAATCTTGCCACTGTGCTATGCACTGCTTCTGGCCTGGAAACTCGATTCGCAGCTGAAAACTGAGGAAGGAATACCCGACTAGCTGCGGCCCGGCAGCGGCCGCCTCTCATTGGTAATAGCCTTCGACAGAATAATTATATCGCGTGGCCGGTTCACACCAGCCTTGTAGGCGCACCCTGGAGAACACAATCCATGAACAGCGAGGCGACAAATCATCAGAACGCTGATTACGTTCCAGATTGGGCATGGGAACGAATGTACAAGAACGAGCTTCAAATGGTCAGGGCTGGATCGATTGGTATATTGCTTGGTCTAATACCAGCTCCGGCACTTGTAGAGCTAGCGGGCATGGATCAAGTCCCAGCTGTCTTGACCGCGTTGGTATTCTTCCTATCGCTGTTTCTCCTCGCTAATTGCCTCGCTAGCAGTGATGACACATCATTCACCGATAACTCTCAAGGTTTTGATGTTCTCCCACTTCGGGCCCAGAAGCGGTTGTTAAGCGCCCGACGGACTATGGCTAGGGCGTTTGCTGCATGTGGGGTGATAAGCGTTCTATTGGCCCCAATTTTGGTAGCAATGACGAATCAGTTTGCGACCATCCTTGTCTTTCTGTTTGCTTTCCTGTTTGGGTTCTGTGCCACCTTTCTCCCAGATGATGGGAACGTCGAGTTGACAGAAGAGGAGATTGCAGAAGGGATTGTACGTTGATGTGGGAGAGGGCTGGACTGTGTCCCACACAGCTTTGAACAGCCAACGCAACTGACTCTAGAGCCATGACAGAAAGATTATATCGCCCCGCTAGTTCCCGCCGTCGCTGTAGCCGCAGTCTGGAGAATACAGAACATGGTCAGCAAGGCAACAAAGAAGCCATCGGTAAAACCCAAGCCTACTGACGTCGCTATAATCGGTGCTGGAATGGCAGGAATCAGCGCCGCACTCGCCCTCGCTGACGGCGGTCATCATGCCCATCTGATTGAGAGAACTGTGAGCATTGGTGGAGCCTATGTTGCCATTTACAAAATCTTCCCGGCTTTAGAGTGCTCAGCTTGCGTCATGACTCCACTCACATCATTCGTGGGCAAACACCTGAACATAACGATACACTCGCTCTCAGAGGTGAAGAAAGTCAAGGGCAAGGCGGGCGACTTCACTCTGACAATTCACAAGAAGGCCCGCTACGTCGACGAGAACAAGTGCACTGGCTGCGGCCTCTGTATCGCGGCCTGCCCGGTGGAGGTCCCAAATCATTACGACATGGGACTATCTCTTCGCAAGGCGATATACATGAACTTCCCACAGCAGATTCCTCTTCTAGCCGCCATTGATAGAGATGCTTGTATTGGCTGTGGAACCTGCGCTTCAGTGTGTCCGCAGGACTGCATCATGTACGACGACGAAGATAAGGAGTACGACCTCAACGTTGGGGCAATCATAAACGCCGCAGGTTTTCAGGAATATCAGCCGACCGACTACGCAGAATATGGTTACGGTGTGTTTCCGAATGTCGTGACAACCTTAGAGTACGATCGTCAAACGCATCCAACAGGACCAACTGATGCGCATATGGTTCGTCCCTCTGATGGCAGGGAACCTGAAACCATCATGTTCGTGAACTGCGTTGGGTCAAGAGACGTTCGGGAGAATATTCAGGGGTATAGTCATCATTGCAACAGAGTCTGCTGTTCTTTTGGACTGAAGCTGGCTCAGGTCACGCGCATGCATTATCCCAAGGAGCACTGCAAAATCATCTACACTTACATGGACATGCGCACTTGTGGGAAATTGCTGGAAGAGTTCCTATGGGACTCACAGCACAATCAGGACATTGACTTCATCCGCGGCAGGATTGCGGAAATCAATGAAGACCCTGACACTCACGACCTCATGGTGAAGATGGAAGACACCGATGCCGGCGAGATTCAAGAGATCAAAGTGAACATGGTCGTTCTCAACTCGAGCTTCAGGCCTGCTGAAGGTAGCGAAGAACTTGCGAAGATCTTGGGCATCGAGCTCGAGGAAACGGGTTGGGTGAAGGAGAAGAACCCGAATTCTGGCGCTCTCGAAACCACCCGCGACGGCATATACATGGCTGGATGCATCCACGGACCCAAAGATGGTACAGACACAGTCAACGAGGGAAAAGGAGCAGCTATGGCTGCACAATCAATACTACCGCTCCCACACCCCCCCGTACCTGAAGCAGTTCCACCTCTGGATGTCGGAGAAGAGCCGAGAGTGGGTGTATTCATTTGTCATTGTGGAGGAATCATTGGCAATGTAATAGACTCGCCCGGCCTAGCACAGTGGGCTAGTCACCTTCCGAATGTTGTTTACAGTATTGACTACATTTTCATGTGCAGCGATCCCGGCCAGGAGTTCATTACAGAAGCCATCAAGGAGCACAAGCTGAATCGCGTGGTCGTTGGTTCATGTTCACCACTCCAACATGAAGACACTTTCAGACGCGCACTAGAGGCTGCTGGCATATCGGGCTACTATCTTGTAGGGCCAGTAGGGCTGAGAGAGATGATTGCTTTGGTCAACGCGAACGACCCTCCAGATGTTCGCCAGGAGAAAGCGCAGGACATGATTCGTTCTGGCGTCGCCAAAGCCATCAATAATGAGATTGTGCCTGTCAAGTCAGTAGACGTGACTCGAGTTGCGATGATTGTTGGTGGTGGGGTTTCAGGAATGAGTGCCGCGCTTGACATTGCTCGGAAGGGCTTCGATGTCATCCTTGTTGAGAAGGAGAGCAAACTTGGCGGTCGGTTGAATGACCTACACAACCTATTCCCCAAGATGGAAAGCGCCCAAGAGATCGTGGACAACCTTACGGCACGCGTTGAGAAAGAGAAACGAATCAAGGTTCTGCTCAACTCGAAGCCAGTATTGAGGGAGGGGTCTTACGGTAACTATGGGATAACCATTCAGAATACAGAAACTGGAGAGCAGGAAGTTCATACGATTGGCTCAATGGTCATTACAACGGGCACAGATACGTACGATCCAAAGAAGGGAGAATACGGATGGGAGGAAATCCCAGGAGTCATCACAACACTCCAGCTTGAGCGCATGATAAGAAATGGAAAACTCAAGAAGCCACCAAAGAACCCGGTGTTTATCCACTGCGTCGGTTCAAGACAGAGCCCAGGAGAAGGGAATAGATACTGCTCAAGGGTGTGTTGTTCCGCAGTCATAACTATGCAACACGAACTGAAGGAGATTTTCCCGGACATCAGAGTGTTCTCAGCGTATAAGGAGCACATCCGCCCATTCGCCAACAATATGGAGGAGATGTGGCGGGAGAACCGTCAGAAGGGCGTCAGCTATCTACGCTGGATAAGGGAAAAACCGGTAACCGTTGAGAAAGCTCCTGACGCTGATGAAGCAATTGTAACGATTTATGATACTCTCTCCCAGGAAACCTTCAAGATACGATCCAACATGGTTGTGCTCGCACTGGGCTTGGAAGCGCCCCATGATGTCAACGAACTCACCAAGGCTTTGGGAATCAACCGAGGACAAGATGGATTCCTGCTTGAGGTCCATATGAAGTTCAAGCCAGTAGAAACTACAGTCCCAGGCATTTTCTTGGGTGCCACCTACGCAAAGAACGTATCAGACTCAATCAACCAAGCACGCGGTGCAGCCAGTGCAGCTTGTGCGCCTCTCAATCTCGGTACTGTGAATATCGAGCTTCTAACAGCGGATGTGGACGAAGATCTCTGTGTTGGATGTGACCTCTGTCACTATTCAGAGATTTGTCCCTACGACGCTATTTCAATGGTGGAAGTATCACCAGGCGTGAAAAAGAGCGTCACCAACGAGCTTGCGTGTGAGGGCTGCGGAGCATGCTGTTCCATCTGCCCAAC
>JAUWOA010000113.1 GCA_030612365.1 Candidatus Thorarchaeota archaeon | reverse complement strand
GCAAAATAATCCACCTTTACGCTAGCCTTCAACCATTGAAAAAGATGATAAGTGAGTTCGTAAGATAAAATGTTTAACTGCTTTAGAGGAATGGACTCGATGGTAGAAATCTTTGAGATGGATTCGGGCGCAAAAATGATTGCCATCAGCATAGAGAAGGGCTTTCTTGATTCTACAAAAGTGCTTATCTTTATAGATCACGAAAACAAAACTGTGTATCTATGGAGAGGAAACAAGGCTGATCTCTTCAAGAAGCTTATGGGCACAAGGGTGGCTGCCAAATTGAGTCACGCATATTCCAAGTACCGAATCCGGCCCATAGCTGAAGGCTCAGAGCCTGCAGCATTTCTGGACCTTGCGGGCATAAGACGCTAGCGTAATAATCGATTTCTCACCAATACACAAATAGATGCTGCGGTTGATTATCTAGCGGGTTGAATATCCTGATCATTGACCGGAGAGCCTACCTTCACTGGATTAGAAACATCCGACAAGGTTTGGCCACACGTACCGCTATTCTTAGGGCGCTAAAAAGCGATCAGTGGGTTACTGCCTCCAGGATATCAACCAAAGTTAACGTAACTGCTGGTACTGTTTCTTATCACTTGAGAAATATGGAGCGGGAGGATATCGTAGATCGTGATCCCGAAGGAACTGGCTGGCGCTTGGGTAACTTCGACCAGACAGCTCTCACAGACTACGTGTTAAAGCGTAAGAAAAAAGCTTGAAAGAAACGTAGCAAGAAGACATGATGAATCTAGTGTCCATATAGATGCTCAGCATTCTCCCAGTAGATTTTCTTGAGGACAGAATCAGACAGTGCTAATCCGTTGATGAATGTCCCTCCACTATCCACGGTGTCGGCATCAGTAAAAGGAAGAGCCACATGTTGTGCATCGCTTTCAAGGAGTAGTCGTAATGACTTGTATCTACCTTCGTAGTAATCAATTTCAGGCGTGTATGCTACACAGTCCGTAGCGAAGAGAATCCGATCTGCGTACTTGGTTAGGAACTCTCGCGATTTCGAGGTGTCCTTCCCCAGCTCTCTTACCATCCATCTGGCTGAACCCATGTCCACATTGAAGTTCTTGTACGTGTCAAACCACTTGCCCAACTCCTTCAATCGCCCGGTTTCGGGTTGGGCAGCGAAATGAGCAAGCTGAAACTTCAGTTTAGGGTGCCTTGCGACAACGCCTTCCAACTCCTGCAAGTCGGTTTCCTTGGAACTAAAATAGCTCTGATCATTGTACCTCTTCTTGTAGTATGTGTCCGGGTCAGACAGATGAAGCAAAAATGGAATGTCCTCATCAGCAAGAGCTTCAAAAAACGGATCTAGTTCGATAGAGTCCATTTTTAGAACATCAGGACTTACTTTGGCTCTTCCTCGCATCATGGGCGCTGACTGCATCTTCGCCAAGTCGTAGCCCTCCTCTTTGAGAGTCTTCACTTCCTTCACTATTGCCTCAACGTTTTCAGTGAACCTCAAAGTGCTTGGAATATACTTCGCAAGAACAAAACGGCCCGGATACATCTTCTCAGCGAATTCCTTTGCGCCTAGACTGTGGCAGATTAGTAAGGATCTTTTCACTCCATATTTGATTCCGATTTTTACAAGGGTTTGGAGCACATCAGTATCGATTATGTGAGTGTGCGCATCGAAAATTGGACCGCTGTTTCTTAGTTCGTGGCTCAGTCCCAGCACCTTAGAGCGGCAAGAGATTCTTTACTGAAAACTGTGTCTGTCTGAGCTTTTTCTCACGCTCAACCCATTCTATCCTGCGAAGACTTTTCAAGGGACAATGTGATGTTTTTGGAACCGCATCAACGGTTTTGGAGACATTTGGTATGAAACGCGCGCGTGAATTATTCTTTGTATCGGTAATAGTCGCTTTCCTTCTAATGACGCCTGTTGCAGCTGCAACTGATCAAGGGCTAGAGTGGGGAGTGCAAGATGGTGACCGCTTTGACTACAATATGCACCAAAGCGTTGGTGCGGATGTGGTTGATGAAGCACTGTATATGACGGTGACTAGTAGACCCTCAATAGCAGATGGCATCTCGAACTGGGCTGCAGTGCCAGGAGTGGACATAGCTGATGTCTTTTGGGCTAATGGCACAAGCATGGGGTGGGCAGCTCTCGTCTTCATAGGCGTTTTCTTTGTCGATGGTGAATTCTGTTTTCCTGTGGGCAATTGGACGCTTCTAACTGAACTACGAAGCTCTGACCCGGACGCTGAGATAACTGATTCTCTCCTCTTTTGGGGATTCAGCTGGAGAGGTACATTCTCTGACCCAGAGCTGCAGATACACCTTAGCGTCGACTACCTAAAAAGCGACGGCTTCTTGGCTCACTACACATGGGAAACCGTAAACCAGACATCTCAGGAAACTACCTTCACAGCATCAATCACGAGACAAGGTCTCTTCCTTCAGGACAACATGTTGCTAATTGGAGGAGGAGTAGTTCTAGTTCTCGTTCTAGCTATTGTTTGTATGAAGAAGAAAAAATAGCACGTCATGGGGCGGAAGCCCCATGCCATTCCTTTTTCACACTCAGCATTTTCAATTCAATGACAATTAGTCTGGCATGACAAATTACTCGTCGAGCTTGCTCCAGAGGCCCTTGGCAGACTCTGATGATATCTTGGAAACCTCTTCATCCGAGATCATAACCAGTCTACTATCGTCCACAACCTTTTCGCCATGAACAAACACGCTTCTTACGTCGCGACCGCTAAACGTGTTCACTAGATGACCCACCACAGACTCCGGAGTTAGAGGTGTTGGTACTCTAGTCGTATCAAGCAACACAATATCTGCAAGCTTGCCGGGTTCAATGCTTCCAATTTCATGTTCCAGACCGTAGCATGTTGCTCCTTCAAGAGTGGCCATTCTTAGAATTTCTTCAGATCCAATGATGCTTGGATTGCCGGTAGCAAGCCGGTGCACGGTAAGAGCGCACCTCATGTTTTCAAACGGATCGTAGATCCAGCCATCATTTCCGAGACCCACAGGTATTCCTCTCTCTAGCATCTTGGGGACGGGAGCTGTGCCAACTGCATTGAGCATATTACTCATGGGATTGTGTGCAACAGAGCTTCCGCTTGCTGCAATCAAATCCAGCTCGTGCTCATCCACATGCACACAATGAGCTAAGACGGTCCGCGGTCCAAGCAAGCCAATTCGATCAAGCCGTTCGACTGTTCTTTCTCCGTACTTCTCTAGATTGTGATGAAGATCGACTAGACCTTCTGACGTGTGAACTGTGATTGGTATATTGAGGTTTCTAGCCGCCGCAACACCTTTTTTCACAAGCTCGTCACTGACCGTGAACGAAGCATGAATGCTCATCATGGCAGATGTGAGCGAGTCTTTCTCGCATTTCTTAGCGAATTGAATATTCTCCTTAAGACCCCTATTCGCTTCTCCAGCTTCGTTTCTCTCAGTCATCTCGAATGCAAGCATTGCTCTGATACCCACCTTGCGAGTTGCTCCAGCAATTGCGTCCAAGCTTCCTTCGATTGAGTTTGGGCCTGAGTAGGTATCGGCGAAAAAAGTTGAGCCATTTCGTAGCATATCCGCGGAAGCTGACAGAGCACTAGCCTTTGCATCCTCAAGCGTCAGTGCCTCATCGACCGGCCACCACACGCGTTGAAGAATTTGTGCGAAATCAACAGGAGGTTCAATGTTCAGATTTGCACCGCGCAGTAAAATGCCATAGAGGTGCGTATGAGCCGTAACGAGGCCAGGTATCATGACGCATCTTGAGGCATCTATCGTCTGGTCTGATGTTTCAGCAGGAGTTCCCGAGCCTATCTCTGCAATCTTCTCCCCTTCAATACGTATGAACCCGTTAGGAATGATTGTGCCCTTTTCATCACAAGTTACAATCAAACCGCCTTGAATCAGAAAACTCTCTTTCATCATGCTGTCCTCGCAGAGTATTGCCTAAGTCCTCTCGCTCCCAATTTAGGGTTTGGGTGCCTCTCGTAGGAACTTCTCACAGGTCCATATCCACATAACTAACAGTTCCTTTCTTGGACCTGTAAACAACTCCTTCACGCTCAAGCTTGGAGAGCGCTTTCTCAAATTGAGTTTCGGACAATCCGGATGAGCTGCATCGTTCTTTCAATACATCTAATGGGACATTCTTGTTTCCTTCAGATGCTATCTGTTTCAAGGCCCTTACGAACTTCTGCGTTGGCGGCAAGGATTGGTCATTCACTGTGAGTTCTGGTGTAGGTTTTAAGCCAATTGAAAAAGAAGGCACTGAGTCGGTGCTAGCAGCTTTCTTCGCACTGAGCAAAGCAGATAAGAGATCTAGCTTTGCGGGCGCTGTCGCCTGCTTGGGCTCAGTAGGTGCAATGTCAGCCAGACTAACTCCTTCTGGCTCTCCTGTTGTTTCTCCTATGAATGGAATTGACTGGGTTTCGCCATAATCAATGCCGACCCATTTTGAATCAATATCCTGATTCACGGGGGCAGCCCGTAGGAGCTGGGTCCTATATCGCTTCATGATTTTAGTTCTTTGAGAGTTGAGGTCTGAACCGTAACAGGTTTCCGCTCCCAACATAAGCAATGAACGTTCAGCCAAGCCACGGACTCGCTTGTGGGAATCAGTAACAAGATAACCTAGGATTCGGAGAAGACTACTGAACTTAGATGATGCAATGTGAAGATGTTCTAGAAGGCCTTGTTTGACTCTCCAGTCAGGGTCAGCAACTAAATCCATGACAATCCCCCTTGTTGACACGATGCCAAGGTTGCCAACAGCAGATGCTACATGAACTCGGTCCTTCCAGCTTGTTGTTCTTAGAAATGCAGTGAGATACTTAGATGTAGTGTGATCTACGATTCCACAGACATAGGGCAGCAACTCACGTTTACTTTCTGCTGACTTCTGACAGAGGAGTTGAATCATTTTCCTGCGTGTCCCATTAGGAAAAGCAAGGACCTTCGGCACAGTTCCCAGCGAAATGACCTTAATGTTATCGCGAATCTTTTTCATAGCCCATCTTGCACCTGGAGGTCCAAGCGATGCCATCAAGCCGAACACAGTGGGTTGATGCTCTACACCCAGACTTTCGAGTGCAGCAATCCACTGTCTTCGAGCGTTGTTAGAAATTGGGGCACTATCCTGAACGAATTCCTCCTCGATGCCCTGCAACACTTGTTCTCTCTCAGCAGGGTTAAGCGTTGTCATGGATTTGAAGAGTTCTGGAAGATAGACACCGTAGGCGTTTCGCACAGCCATCCTAAAGACAAGCTTGCGTAAGATTTGATTATCATCATCAAGGAGAGTCATAACTTTTGGCAGCAATGATCGTGCGACAGGATGGGCGACTAACTGCCCAGCAGACCCGTACAAAGCGCCCAAATCAAACGAGTCTAGGGAACCTGCAATCCGTTTCAACTCCCTTAGTTTGGTCATCTCAAGCTTAGTGAGGTTCAATCGAGCCGCCTTTCTAGGGATCACATTATCCAACCCCCTCGAATATTAATCACCTATTTGCGCCCTCCCTTTTTCTTAGCTGAAGATTTCGTGCTGCGTTTTTTCTTAGATGTTTTGCGCTTTCGAGGCTTTGGACGTGAATCCTTTGTGGTTCCAGTCAGGTATTCCGTGAGTGGAGCTTGCACGATAGGTGTTGATTCCTTCGCCTTGTGGATTTCTTCCTTATCCGTTGAATCTTCAACTAGCTTGCCATTGAGTGTAACTTGTTCCGTTGGTCCCACAGGAATGATTCTGGAAGCATCCGCAATTTCTAGCTCAAGAATTAGATTGTCATATGTTTCTAATATTCCTGCAGTTGCTGGATCAGCTTCATCAATAGTGCTGGCAGCAATCGCACTCTCTCGCAGCAATCTGCGTCCATACATTGTTCTAGATAGCGCCTTGAGATCCAGTTTCCCATCCTTAGTCTTGGGTCTAGCCATCTTGAATTCCTTGAGATATGCTTCATGCAAAGAGGTCAGGAGGAATCCCATGCCATCTCTCTCGAGCGCAGATGGCGTCAGGTTGCCGAGGTTACCCTTGTCTATTAGATGCATTACTAGAGTTGAGCACTCAGCTCGTGCCAATCTCCTTCCATCTTTCCAGCTTTCTCCTTTGCAGACCATCACTAGAACTTCGCTTGTGGGTACGTTTAGCGCTAGACTCAACGAAAGCATTTCAAGGGCTCCGAAGACACCGTCTCTGAGCAGAACAAGTGTTTCCTGAAGGTCCTCGTCAGGTTTCTCTTTCTCCCACTGTGTCTCAATTGTCGCGTGAAGCCTATGCCA
>JAUWOA010000148.1 GCA_030612365.1 Candidatus Thorarchaeota archaeon | reverse complement strand
ATTGAGAAACTAAAGAAGGCGGGGCTCATCGTTGAGGAACGCACTGAGCAAACCAGGACTGGAATCGTTCAGCGTTACTATCGGGCAACAGCCAGAGAATTTCGCCTCGGAATCAGTGGCATGATGGCGGCAGATGGGGGAGTCGCCGAATTCGCAAGGAATCGCCTAAAATCAATGGTCGCTAGTCTTTCGGTCTATGGCATAGAGATCTCGGAATCAGAGACCCCTGAAGCAATGGAACTGCTCAGGGCCGTCATAGAACGAGAGAACTACGTGAACTCGAACTTGTCTATCACCGACAAGAAGAGCTACAAAAAACTCTCCTCTCCGGTACGCAATGATGCGTCACGAATAACGCGACGATTTGCACTGGAAGAGGACGAGGAATACCGGCGACTGAGAGACAAGTGGCATAGCTTTCTCAAGTTGCATCAAAAAGGTGGAACAAAGAATGAATGAACAAAATTCTGGATATCAAAGGAATACGACAATGGTTGTGTGTGTAGTGCTTGTAATCGCAATTGGGGGCATACTTGTAGGTCTCATGGCCTTCTACTCTCCGCTCCCCGGTGGATGGAACTGGAGTGATGCGACTACTGATTTCAGCTTCGATGACACTCTCGGTTCAACTACAGGTACGGTAGAACTCGATTTGGATCTCTCAGTTGGAGGCGTTAAGATAACTTTCGAGAACGACTCGAACTTGCTCTATAGAATCGACATGGCGGTGCCCAACAACACGGTTACCGAGAGTGGTGACCCCGTAGTCACTTTCAGCTCCAATACGATTACCCTGCACTATTCCGTTGCAGAAGTCAACGTGACTCTAGGTAGTGGCGTCAACTACACCCTCGATGTAGAGATATCGACTGGTGCTATCGACCTGGAGCTGACAGCAGGTGCTCACATTGGCGATGTTGCGCTCAACACATCGGTTGGCGGCATCTCGTTCGTCATGACGGACGATGTTGTAGTCAATGGGGATGTGGAGTTCAACCTTCTTAGCGGCGTCGGAGCCATTAATGTAGTGGCAGGTCTTCCAACAGATGTAGGGGGAAGCTTCGATGCGACAGTATCCGTCGGCAGCATTAATGTGATTGCACCCGGATGGACTGAATCTCTCTTTGATCACTACGAAACGGATGACTACGACACTGCAACGAATACAGTCACTATCACTGCAATCACGGACACAGGTTCTATTAGTGCAACTTTTACCTGATTGCGTGCATAATTTAGGAGGGGTATCGCCCCTCCTTCTCCTTTTCTTGCTCTCGGTTCTACGCGATTCGTAAATCTTTTATCAGAACCTGCCCGTTGTCGGCCAGCTTACTTCTTGGGAGTCTGACTATAGTGACGAGCAAGCACACCAAAGGCAAGGTTCGCGATTTCGAGTTGACAATAGAGGATGCTGGGCGTCTTGCGGATTGCTTGAACTCATTCGACGACTCAGATTCGTGGCCTGGCGGCTTTACGCATGGGAATCCCTTCACTGCAGAGCGAGTGTTGAAAGATTGGAAAAAGCAAGAAAACTTGCGCGTCATAGTAGCCTACAAAGACGATAAGATAGTGGGACATTGCAACGTAGTTCAGGGGGAACTTGATCCGGAATCTGCATACGTTGGGCTCCTTGGAGCAAGTCCTGCGTATCAGGGTCAAGGGTTTGGCAAAGCCATGCTCATAGACGCAGCTGAAACCGCTGCTAACGCTGGAAAGAGACGGATCGACCTTCACACATGGGCTGGCAATCTCAAGGCTATGCCTCTCTACAAAAGAGTTGGCTACAACTGGGTGCCTGGCACCAGGGTTCTAATGGAGTCCCACATTCCCGGTATCCTGAATTGTGAGATGTTCGAGGAGTTCTTCAGCAGGTACTACTGGTATGATGCTTACAAACGGGAAATACATCAAGAAGTTGACGATGTCATGGAGGGCGCCCTTGGTGTTTTCAAATATACCTTCGAAGGGGAAAACAGCGATTCTCTTGAGGTCACGATTGATAGAGAGGCAAAGGGTATCTGCGGCTTTAGGCTTGCTCTTGATGGACACGCCCTTGATGTCAACATCCGTCCAAGGTCGCACAACGGCTACATCGGCATAGGGGAAACTCCTGCAGAACTGGCAATTTCAAACGAGAGAGATAAGAATCTCTCGTACTCCGTGCAAGTTGCACCAACAAAGGGATTCTCTGTTAATATGCTTGACAAAACATCAGGCAACGTGGCTGCGGGCGGTGAAGCGATTCTCAAAGCTGTCTATTCGATTGATGTTGAGGCCGAACCACTCGATAGGGGCACAAAACCTGATGAGAAAGCTAAGACGCAAGCAGAGTGGACTCTTAGAATCGGCGAGAAATCTATTCACATGTTCAATGGTTTGATTTCAAGAGAAGCAGTAACAGTCAGTTCTGGTCCGCATCACCCCTCATTCTCACCAGGTGAGCGGGCGAAATTTGCGATAGCTCTTCACAATAACTCGGAACAAGCGATAGAAGGTATTGCAGCTTTTACTTCACCTGACGAGCATAAGCTAAGTATGAGTGAGCATTCCTTCTCTTTGAACCCGAATGAAACATCTGAGGTGTATCTAGATTTTTCTACTTCATCAGAAGATGAGAACACCATTGTGCCAGTTGAGATCTCAGTTTCCATTGAAGAGGAGGGCCATCTCGTTCTACTCACAAAGAAACCGCTTGATATTCCAGTGATAGGTCCTGCTGGTGCTCTAGTATACCGTGGCTTGGACAATGAACTTGTGCTTGAAACTGAAGTGTTCCGTGTCACAATGGCTCGAAATCCTCCAATGATGATCAAGCGCATTGAGAATAAGATTACCAGCAAATCTGTGCAGGTCTGGTGGTTCTTGCCTTTGCCTGGGTATCCATTCCCCAGTAAGGGTGGCGAGTGGGCTAACAAGAAGTTCAACGTGCAGGTGCGGAATCTAAAAGATAGAGCAGAGATTCAGCTTGAGGCTGATTCCATTGAACGATCTGGTTTGCGAATGACAGTTATTTATCGTGTGTATCCTGGTAGGGAGTACATTGAAGCAGCGGTCCGTTTTACCAATGTTGGCACGACTAAACAGACCAATCTGGGACTCTTGCTGGGTTTGTGGATGGACTACGCCGGAGCACGGCTCTTTGTACCTGTAAATGGTAACATCTACAGTCTGGATTCGATTGAATGGACAGGTAACAGACAACTACCCAAGTCACCGAAGTATTACCACGAATCATGGGCTGCTAGGCAAGATTTCGATGGCGTTACTACTCAGGGGGCCATCTGGGATCCAGAGCTTCTTGACGAAGTAGCTCCGAGCAGAAGCAGGTCAATTGCACGCACTGAGTATCGACTGCCCGATTTAGAGGTGGGTCAGTCCATTGAGAAGACACCCTTGAGAATCGTAGTGAGTCAGGGTGGTTGGGAGAATGTGCGTCGACTGTGGGCACAGCTTTACGGCAAGTCCGCTGAGTTGAAAGGTCCTGTCGAGCTCAGGTCTGACCTTGAAGTGGAGCTTGTTCCCGCGTCGAGCAAGACGCGCCAAAGGAATGGCGCTCCGATTCTAGTTGACCGTGCTGGAATGAACAAGATGGAACTTCGCGTAAGTGTGATTCATGAAGACGCAATCAAATCCGAGATAATGCTCAGAATGCCTGAAGGGCTTCTAGTGAATGGCAAGAGGAATCTCGAGTTCAATGTGGAAGCGCTCTCCATTGATTCGCCATTCACAGCGCCTGTCACAATCACGGTTGATGACGACAAGGATTGGCTTCGAAGAAACGGAGAAGTCGAGCTGAAATTCCAGAGCAGGATTACGCGGATTCCTTTCACGGCCCTTGTCTATGACTCGAAGGTCCCCACTAAGCGTGACACAACCAATGAGCAAAACCGTGTGCTTTGCAGTCTCACGTTGGGAGAATTTCAAATGGCTGTTTCTCCTGACTACTGCGCGAATCTCGTCCGGTTTGGCAAAGAAGGGAAACCAAGTGTGTTTTACGACACCTTCCCCGAGGTAAAGCCGTTCATGTGGTGGGATCAGTACTACGGTGGAGTGAGTCCTATGATTGCTGGCTGGAATGTATGGGACTGGGAGTCTGCTCTGCCAAAGGAAAAATGGTCGATGTCTGAGGTTGCTCAGGGCTCTTGGGTCGGGTACGAATTGAAGACAGTTGCCAAACACGCCCTGAAAGCGAAAGACATTGAGTTCACAGTACGACATATGATGCTTCCCGGAGTGCCTATTGTTCATTCTGAAATAAGCGCCACGAATACGAGTGGTCAGTGGAAGAAAGTATGGCTTGGATTCCAGGGCATTTCCCGTGTTGGTGGCAAGACGCAGAGTAATATTCACTCCGTGACTCAAGGGGG
>JAUWOA010000046.1 GCA_030612365.1 Candidatus Thorarchaeota archaeon | reverse complement strand
CGCATCCTTGATGCCCATCTTTTGAAGGGCTTCACGAACAAGCTGGACCGCTGGCTCGGAGGTGATGACCACCTTCCCGCTCGTATAGCCAATTATGGAACCGCCACTATATCCAATTCTGAAAGACTCGTACTCGCTTGTTGTCCGCTTCTCCGCTGTGGCAGGTGATTTGAGCAGCAGGTTACGTAGCTCATCGAGTTCTGAGCCATCCACCTTGATTACAGTCTTTCCCAAGAATATTTCCACTCCTCTCATTCAAACCTTTGACTAATGACATCAAAGCAACCTGTGGCATCATCATAAGTCATTATGCAATAGTATCCATCAACAACCGCTGGCACAATCACACAAGATGCTCCGTACATTTCGAAAGACATGTACTCATGGTAATGCCCTGAGAGGACGAGGTCGGGCTGATTCTTCCTAATGAACCGTGCAATTGCCTTGCTGCCAGTGGGAATATCACTCTGAACCCGTGTGAAAAGCGTTTCATCGTAGGGTGGTATGTGTGTCAGCAGAATCCGCCGAGGGGATTTCACAACCCGCTTGTGAGCTTGAGTAAGTAGTTCGTGAATTTCAGCTTCTGGAAATTCAAACGGACTACGATACCGTTCCATTTGCGCATAGTCCGATTCTGACCATTCATCGACTACGAAGTCCCCCTTCTCATACCTGATTCCGAAATCATTCAGCCAGGTCAAATGTGGACTATCGGGGTTGAACTCTGTTTTCCCGCCTTCGCGGTAGAGGGCCCGGACTTGAGAAATAAGGCTAATCGTATCAGGTATCCCGCCCACACCAAAGAAGCCCAGATTACCCAACTGCCGACCTGACCCATGTATGGATACTCCAATCTCACTGAAAAAATCCACAACCACGGGTATGGGGCCATTGCCAGGAACTGCAACAATCCAATTGCTTGTGTTCACTATCTCCCTGAACCGATCCATTGATTCGGTGTTTGCTTCCCGGAATTTCATCAAGTCTCCAAGGAAAATCACACCGTCCATCTGTTTTGCCATTTCGAGTATCTTGTCTAGGTGATCCCAGCTCTCATGGATGTCAGATAAAACAAGGAAATCCATGGTTTCATGAATATAGACTTGTGAGAAAAGGCTTCCTTCGTACGTACCTAGAGATGGAAGATATCTCCAATGAGTATTCTCTTCAGCTGACCGTCGCTGTCCTCTACCTCCAGTGACCCATCAGGTCCAATACCGAGAGCGAGCCCTTCGATGATTTCAGGTCCATCACGAATACGTACAGACCTGCCGATGGTGCTGCTATGACCAGTCCACTCATCAAGGATTGAGCTAAACGATGAATCGGCCTCCACTCGACCGAGTCTGAAATCGATTCCACTGATAATAGCTGAGATGAGATCTTCTCTTGACGTTTCTCTGCCGATTTCGTTGAGAATCGTAGTAGTACTATCTTGAAGCTCAACTGGCAAGTCTTCTCTCTTTACGTTCTGGTTGATGCCGACCCCAATAACGGCCAATAGATTGCCATTCGTCGAAACAGTTTCACTGAGAATGCCGCCCAGCTTTCTTTCGCCAACCAGAATATCATTGGGCCACTTCAGAGAAACCTCCAAACCAAGAACCTCGTGAATTCCTGTGGCAATTGCACAAGCTGCAAGGAATCCCAACAATGGCGCAGTTTCGTCTGCGATTCGGGGCTTCAGCACGATAGAGAAGTAGAGTCCACCCAAGGGGGAATGCCACGTCCTTTCATGTCTCCCTCGTCCCTGGGTCTGCAGATCAGCAACTGCGACAAGTCCTTCGCCAAGACCTCCTTCTACCATGACCCTAGCCAAGACGTTAGTTGACTCTGTCTGATTCACACATACAATGTTCGGCTCAAGCAGAACCAAATCAATTCCATTCAGGATAGCCCGAGGGTCGACCGCATTCACACTCCATCTAGCACCATCAGACCGCTTTGGATGACTCCCTGTCATGCCTTTAACTTCTATGCACAATGATAACTTATATTGTGTGCTGGATAGCGCTGTTGGTATTGGGTGTGAGAGGAAAATGGCGAGCTTTGCAGGTGCAGTAATTCTTCGTGACCTCAACAAGACGCTACTCTTCAAAAACAGGGACCTGTACTCCACCTCCCATAGGGATGCGCTTTTTCACGATGTCGATGCATTTGGTGTGAGAGGAATCGACATGATTACAGGCAAGACTGGTGGTCTCTCGATTGGTGTGAACCGATACGGCCTCGCAGTAGCAAATAGCCACGTCATGGGCACAGAGGACCCAACGTATGATATCCTCACCGAACAGATACTTGTATTCGCCAAAGATGCAGAAGACGGCCTCAGAATGACTGTGGACCAGCTAAAGAGGGGTCGGAAATTCCAGTGGGGAAACCTCATTCTTGCGGACCACAACAGTATGCTTGTTATTGAGATTGCGGGGAATGACCATTCAATCGAATGGTCCGAACGGAAAGTGCTCCGCGCGGGACATCACATCATGCTTGATACTAAGGAAGCTCTTAGTCAGCATTTGAGCTCAAAGGGTGTTGACAGCCTTGTGAACTCAACAATACGAGTTGACCGTGGCTATGATCTATTCAGAAACGTTACCAGCGTCCAAGGCGTCTTTTCCGCTCTAAAGGACCATGGTGAAGGTCCAAGTCAGTCGAGCATCTGCAAACACAGCTCTGGTGAGGGGCGAATGTCTACAGTGACGAGCTACGTAGTGGAGATAGATCACCCAGGTGAGAATGGCCGACCAAAGGTTGTGTTTCATGTTGCCAGAGGAAATCCCTGCACTGCAACTTATACCACAATCCCACTGGTATTCCCAGCTGATGAGGACGTAATGAGCCGCGCCCTGGAAATGTACTTCAGATGATATCTGATATGGCTTCGGTTTCTTCCGCCAGTGTGACTTTGATTTTCGCGATGGCTTCAATTTCCTGTTCCTTGTTCTTGAAGAAATGATAGAACATGACAACTGCTAGAACGTAGAGTCCTGACACTAACAAATAGGGCTCTTTGTACAGTCCAGCTGCCAAAAACCACCCGCCGATAATGGCACCCACGCCTCGAACGAACTGGTCACCCGTTCCGACAACACCCATTGCAGTTGACCGCTCCTCCTTGGTAAGTCCTTCCATGAAGAGAGTGTTGGAAATAGGCCCAGCCATATTCATGAGCGTGCTCCTTGCAATGTATGCCAGGACTGCCAAGCTGAAGAAAGGTGACCAGTAAAGCATCAATAGAAATGGTATTGAAAGAGCCTCGGTGATTACAACGGTCTTCACCTTGCCAATGCGGTCCGCCATAG
Source organism: Candidatus Thorarchaeota archaeon (assembly GCA_030612365.1). Classification (GTDB taxonomy): domain Archaea; phylum Asgardarchaeota; class Thorarchaeia; order Thorarchaeales; family Thorarchaeaceae; genus WTCK01. Next base: position 12,267 of record JAUWOA010000046.1, on the reverse strand, counting down.
CTGGTGCCAGAAAGTTAGCAGTCGAGAGGACGAGAATGTTAAGGCCAAAGACTATACCGATGAGAGTAGAGTCTGCACCCCACCATGAAAAGAACAGGTTGAAGTACATGACAATAATCCCAGCACCCATCCCAACAACTGTGACAGTAGCTGCGTATTTGGCGATGAACCTCGAATTCTTGATGTGACCGAAGCCAAATCTTCGAGTAACGCCTGAGGGACGGTCACGTGTCATTGGCACGACAATTATAGTTGAAACAGCCAGGGGTAGGAGGCTGAGCCAGAGGGTCTTCCTATAAGCCCAGAAGAGTGTAGGAGCAACACCTTGTAGATCCATGAGGAGATGTGGCAGATAGCCACCCAAGACACTGCCCGCAAGAACCGCAAGCAATGCAACGCCGCTGCTGAATCCGAACAGGTGTGCGCGCTCCTTGGACGTTGACAGACCCGTAACGTAGGGAGACCAAGCCACCATAATGAATGCGCTAGAGAACCCAAGAAGAGCCTGTGAAATCAATAGCCAAGACGCATCAAGTACAGCATACTGAAGGGCGATGGCGACAAACGAAACCACAGATGACACGAGTATGATATTCTTCCTACTTCGCCGGTCGGTAAATAAGCCTGCAATGATGGAAACGCCCGCGGTGGCAAACATCGCGACAGCCAGGAAAACACCGAGAAAGTCAGCTTCAAAGCCAGCCTCAACCATGTAGAGGTTGAAGATGACGCCCCCCATGCTCCAAGAGAATGCGCGCATTGCGTTGAATGCGATGAAGAGCCTTGCATCTGCACTGAAGAGCCGCACCTTGCCTATGTATCCGAGCTCTTCATTCTCTATCACCGAACTATCCCCTAATCTCAGATCTGTTTGGAGGGTCCAACAGGCGATATCGCCTTTATGCGTTCCTGATGAAGCACATGGCGACTCCAACCCGAATGGTCTTTGTATGGCTGTTGCATGAAACAAGTCATCCTCAAGCGCTTACTGCCGCTTGACCCAAGTTAGGAAGCCACAGTAGATTCACTTCAGAAAGCATAGACGAAACTCAACCCCCTTGCTGAAAGCACCAGGCACACGGTCATGGACTTCAATTCGTCCTCCATACTTCTCGACAATCTGCTTGGCTTGGTGCAGCCCGATACCCCCGAACCGACGAGACATGTCAAACAAACTTGCCTTCATCGTGTCGGAAATCCCAGGGCCATTGTCTGCGATAGCAACCACGTAGCCTCTGTCTTGTTTTTGAAGGCTAATCCAGATGCGTTTCTCGCTGTTAGGGTTATGCTCTGCTGCATTCATCATCAGATTCGATAGGAGTCGTTCGAGAAACTCGTCGGCAAGAACTACAGCATCTTCGACATCAAATGAGCTTTCAATAGAGATGTTTCTGAAGCGAATATGTAGGGTCTTAATGCATCTCCTCAAGGCCTCGTCTAGGGACCTTTCCTTCAGGGATACAGTCATGAGTTGTTCAGTCAACTTGACCTTATCGATCATCTCGGAACACTTCTCGCATGATTGCTCAATTTGAGCAAGCATAGACCTCTGACTTGTCAGGTCGTTTGTAGCTCCAAGGAGCGCTGAGTTTGCTAGAATCACTTGTAATTGATTCCGAAAATCGTGTGCCATGAGATCCAAATAGAACATTGCCCTATTTCTCTCGGCTCTGATGCGTTTTTCGGCGGCCTTTAGTTCCGTTATGTCCCTTACAACAACGACAATTCGCTCTCCATCTTCATGGGGATTGAAGTCTGCAGAGAACCAATGTTCCTTTTCATCAATCTCAAGAGAGTAATCCATTCTCTTGGTTTCGCCAGTTTCTCTCACCATTCGGCAGAGGGTAGAGAATTGTCCCGCGATTGGCAACGGCATTGCCTCTGGAATCGTCTTGCCTAGGAATTCCTCAGGGGATGCGACCATCAATTCCCGCTTTGACGCATGAATGTTTGTGAAGCGGTCGTTCTTGTCAAACACAAAAATCAAGTCATTCATTGACTGGATAATTGTCCGGTGAGTTTCTTCGCTCTTACTAAGCGCGTCCTCTGCCAATTTGCGCTCACTGATGTCTTCGAAAGCAGCCAGAACTCCACTAACTGTCCCATCTTGGTCTGACATGGGGATAATCTTGATTCGCAGGAATATGGACTTCCTCCACTTGGAAACATATGGCCGCTCAGATTCGACTGTTTTAGATTCCATCATGCAACGTTTAACATCGTCTGAAATACCAGCCTCCTGTAAGGGCTTGAATGTCAAGAGGTTGATTTGCTTGGTTGCATTTTCTGAAGGTGAACCAAGCAGCTCAAGAGCAGTTCTATTAACGCTCAGGATGTTTCCTTCAATGTCACAAGTCAGAACTCCAATGGGGGTTTCTTGGAAGAGCATCCTGAACTTCTCTTCGCTTTTTCGAATCTCTTCAGCGGCTTGTTTGCTCTCAGTGATATCCAACGCCACACCTAGTACACAGGACCCATGGTCGCCAAATTGGATAGGAATCTTGCGTGTGTCATGCCAGCGGACTGAGCCGTCGGGCATGGTAAATCGAGATTCGGGATAATGTGTCTGTTTCCTTGTTTTGATGACCTCGGTGTCTTCCCGGAGAAACGTTTCGGCCTCATGCGCATCCGCATGGATGGAATCGAATTTATTCCCGAGAATATCCTCGACTGTAGTGCCATAGCTTTCCGCAAAGGCCTTGTTCAACAATACAAGGTGCCCTTCACTATCCCTCACGAATACCTGGTGTGGAACCATGTCTATCACTTGGCGCAGTCGTTCTTCGCTCTCGCGCAGCTCCTGCTCGGACCGCTTGAGCTCACTGATGTCAACGAAACCACACAAGATCTCGATGATGTTGCCATCCGCATCAAATAGAGGAGCCAGCTTGAACTGCAGAACTGCAGACTTACCCCATTTTGAGGTATATGGCTGTTCATCACCAATAATCTTGCCTTCTTTGGCACACTCCTCGAAACGAGCAGAGATACCTGCATCCCTCAATGGTTGGAACGTAAGAATGTTGATTTGTTTGGTCGCCTCTTCCGATGGGGACCCCAGGAGCTCCAAGGCGGTCCGATTCGCACCTTGAATGGCCCCATGAGTATCAATGCTTAGAAGTCCGATAGGCGCTTCTTGAAACAGCGTCCTGAATCTCGTCTCGCTCTTACGGATCGTATCCTCCGAGAGCTTATGCTCGTTGATGTCCTCCAGACTTCCCTCATAGTGCGTGATCCGACCGCTAGCATCTCGGATTGCATGCGCACTATCTCGCACCCAGAGGAGTTGTCCGTCATGCCGGCGAACCTGTATTTCAAAGCCGCGCACAACTCCCTCTTTCTTCATCAAGGCTTGCCATTTCTGACGGGCGTGAGAATCGACATATAGATCAGCCGCATTTGATTCGATTAGGGATCTCTTGTCACTGTATCCCAGAAGCTGAACCAAGCGAGGGTTGACATCCAAAATCGCCCCCTCAGACGTACTACGGTAGAGTCCAATGGGTATGGTGTCGAAGAGGGCCCGGTATCGAGCCTCCGCCCTCTTGATTTTCTCTTGTGTACTGGCTTCATCATCGTTGTGGGGAGCGTGTGAGTGTTTTTCGCTCATCTAAGAAACCACCTAATTCTATCCTTGGTTGAGTGAGTTTGCGGTGCCTCTTACTTGTGCATGCTACTTTGACGATTGGACTGAATCCACGCGAATGCCGTGCCAAGATCTGCTATGTGACAGATTACGAGCTACCTAGGGGGTCTTCGGTAGTTCGATCCTGCATACATATCAGTTCATCAGGATGGCTTTAGTACCGTGCGTTTCGACAATAGCCCTCACGGGTATATTTAGTTTGTCTGTGCATTCCTAGTTCTACCATGGCATTCCTCAAGGTTACCAAAAAGTACACCAACCCTATTGAGGATTGAATATCGGAAGCAACAATCCGGAAACCAAACACAAGGCATGACCTTGCACGTATTATTGTCATTCATAGATCAGTGCACCGGAAGACTAAACCGAGAAGTTGGTTCCAACGGCAATCATGAAGACCATCGACCTTCGAAGCGATACTGTGACTCTTCCGACGGACGAGATGATCGAAGCGATTGTGTCTGCACATAGGGAAGGTAGGTTCGGGGATGATGTCATTGGCGAGGATGAGGTCGTCCACGAGCTCGAAGATAAGGCTGCGCGGATTCTAGGAAAGGAGTCAGCTTTGCTGGTCACTTCAGGAACACAGGGCAATGTCATCGCTCTCTTGGCGCAGACTAGAAGAGGAGATGAGATTGTAGTAGAAGAGCAGTCCCATACATACCTCTTTGAGGCTGGTTCGATGGCATCACTGGGGGGCCTATTCCCCAAGCCTGTGAAGGGGGTTCGCGGTTACATTCTACCGGAAACCCTACAATCAGTTGTAAGCCCTGATGATACTCATTACGCAAGAACATCGATGGTCGTGGTCGAGAACACGCATAACTACGCAGGAGGCACAATTACACGACCAGAGCAGGTCAAGGCCCTTGCGGATGTGGCTCATGACAACGGGCTACTTGTGCATTGTGACGGTGCAAGACTGTTTAATGCTGCAGTTGCCCTTGGTGTTCCGGCAAAGAAGCTCGTACAGAATGTTGAGAGCGTTCAAATCTGCCTCAGCAAGGGCCTCTCTGCACCGATAGGGTCCATGATTGCGGGTTCTGAGGAGTTCATCCATACTGCCCGAAGAGTCAGAAAACGGCTTGGGGGCGGAATGAGGCAAGTAGGCTTGATAGCGGCGCCAGGCATCGTGGCTCTTGAAAAGATGGTCGACCGATTGGCAGACGACCATGCCAATGCAAAGACGCTCTACAAGGCGTTTTCGAAGATAGATGGCCTTGTCGTTAACGAGCCCGAAACCAACATCATTTTCGTAAATCTTGGTGCCTTCAGCATCGATGCTGAAGAATTCTCTGAGGAGTTAAAGAAACGAGGGGTCCTTGTCTACGGAGAGTACGGAAAGCGCGTTAGATTCGTTCTCAACAGAATGGTGGAGCGGGAGGATCTATCAAGGGTAGCTACTGCGGCCGAGGAAATCCTTAATCCTGTCAGAAGCTGAAGATAGTTCTGGTTCGCGATCTGCGCTTACTCAGGTGGGCGTTGGCATAGTTCAAGGAGAACCCCTCCAGTGGACTTCGGGTGAACGAAGGCGATAAGCATATTATGCGCACCAACTCGGGGCGTTTCGTCGATAAGACGGGCCCCAGCTTTGCGATGGTTACTCAGGGCGGCTTCGATATCATCAACCAAAATTGCGATGTGATGAATACCCACGCCTCGCTTTTCAAGGAACTTCGCAATCGGACTGTCCGAAGAGGTTGGTTCAAGAAGCTCTATCCGACTCTCACCGAGTTTGAGGAATGCCACACGTACATTCTGTTCAGTCACTTCTTCCTCGCTCAAATACTCCATCCCAAGCACATCTCGATAGTACTTGAGACCCTCTTCAATGCTCTCCACTGCGATTCCGATGTGGTCCAACTTGTCGATTGGCACGTTTCTCTCTCCCTACAATACGTCTGGCGATCCATATTCACCGAAAACCTCGCGCAATACCCCACACATCTCACCCAGAGTCGCGTAAGCCTTGACAGCATCAAGAATCAGGGGCATTAGGTTGCTGTCATCTTCTGCTGCTGACCTCAACGCTTCAAGTGTGTTTTCGACAGTTACTTGGTCACGTCCCTTTCTCATCTCCTGCAATCGCCCAATCTGCTCTGCTTCTGCTGCTGGATCCACTCTCAGATAGTCGAACTGCTGCTCCTCCTCCACGGTGAACCTGTTGAGTCCCACTACGACTCTTGTGTTATTATCAACGGCCTGTTGGAACATGTAGGCACTGTCGTTGATTTCCCTTTGGATGAATCCCTTCTCGATTGCAGCAGGAGCGCCGCCCATATCATCGATTCTTACAATGTAGTCCATTGCTCTCTTCTCCACTTCATCAGTCAAGTGTTCAATGAAGTAGGAACCTGCTAGCGGGTCGATTGTATCGCCAACTCCGGTTTCGTAAGCGATTATCTGCTGAGTCCTAAGTGCGATTTGAACTGACTGCTCAGTCGGGAGCGACAGTGCTTCATCCCTGGAGTTAGTGTGGAGCGACTGCGTTCCACCCAACACGCCTTGCAGGGCTTGAAGAGTCACCCGCACCACGTTGTTGTCCGGCTGCTGCGCGGTCAACGTGCACCCAGCTGTTTGCGTATGGAACCTCATTCTGCAAGAGCTGTCATCCCTTGCACCGAACCTATCATGCATTATCCGGGCCCAAAGCCTTCGAGCTGCCCGAAACTTGGCAATCTCTTCAAAGAAGTCACTGTGCGAGCCAAAGAAGAAAGATAATCGAGATGCGAATGAATCCACATCGAGACCGATCTTGATAGCGGCGTCAACACAGGCAATCCCGTTGGCCAGCGTAAAGGCGACCTCCTGCACAGCCGTCGAACCAGCCTCTCGGATATGATAGCCAGATATGGAGATTGTGTTCCAAAGCGGCATACTCTCCGAACAGAATCTGAAGGTGTCAGTGATGAGGCGCATGGATGGCTTCGGCGGGATGATGAACGTGCATTGGAAATCATCAAGAGGATAACTTATCATCCTATCAAACACTATCCTTCTTCTCTGAGTTGACCTTGCACTTTGTCGCGGATGTCCTGTCGTGCATTTATGAATCTTTCAATCAATGAGCGCTTATATACATCATGAGGGGGAGCCAGTATGGCCCATCTCATCGCATCTTGAAGTGTTCTTGTTCTCAAACGCCAAATCACCGTTATTTTGCCTGTATCCTTATGCAAATACACTCGACTCGGGCGTATCTTTGTGTCAATACCATTTGCCTTGCAGATACGACCTTCATCATCGAGTAGGCGATTTCTTGTCTGGAGGATCCGTTGATGCAGTTTGTTAGCGTTTCTATTCGTTTTAGAAAGGTCATAAAGACAGCGAAAAGTTATGGAAATGGCATCTCTGGGGTTATCAGGGAATTTCAGAGTTAGGGGAGATCCATGACTGTGAATTAATTCAATTTCTTCAGGAGTAATCATTGGACTACTGTCTGGGATGTGGAGAATTGCTGCACGACTGATAGAGAAACATGGTCTTGAGAATTGGAAAGAGCCGTCTTCTGGGATGACCTCTCGTAGATGGTCACGACCATAGGATTTGGGATTCTCCAGTATGAATGACGGCAACCCCCTATTGATGTTTGTTTTGCTCCCAATTGGCATCCCAACCTTGGCAAGCATTCGACCGATTACTGGCGGAAAATACAAACCCCCAGTCCCGTTGATATCTTTGAGATATTTGTAGGCGACATCTCCAAGCTGACAGACCACTCGTCTTACTATCTCAAGCCTTGCTGGTCGCTTTTCTCTATAGTAGACCGAGCACTGGTTGTCGATGTAACCATCACTTACGACTATTGCATAGAGCTGTGCGATGATTTGGCCAATGTTTCGTGGAAACCGGGGGTTGACGATCTGACCGTCGTTCCGATTGGTGCCTATCTGCTTGACAGGCAAGCTGTCCAGACTTATACCAATAGTATCGATTAGAAAATGTAATGTTTCACCACTGATGTAGGGAATATTTACTACCAAGAAGTCAGATGTTGGGCTGCGCCGCAGCCTGCCATCTGAGTAATGATTGCATATTTTTTCCACTACTGAGGCAAGCCTAACATTGCCAGAAATGCCAAGAGCTGAACGCATACGCTTGACTAGTTCTCTCTTGTATTTCATATCGAAGTAGAAGAGCTCGTCTGAATAGAGGTTAGCCCAATTCAATTGATTCGTTCTGTGGCACCAAACATAGAGAGTGCGACCAACTACGCTAATCTGAAGTTGTTCGTCGGGCCCTATTACTTCTCTCAATGATTCATTTAGCAAAATCTCAATCTTCCCTTCTTGCGCCGCTATGTCATCAGCAATTGCATGCAGCCAGTTGGGGCCCGATTGATGGTATGGACGAAGCTCAGCAAAGAAGACGCGAGTCGATGGCTCAGCCCTCTCGATGAGTTCCCGGATTGATTCAGCAATAGACTGGATCGTGCGGTCCTTACTCTTCATAAGACCTCTGAATGATTCGTAAACAAGTGAGGGGTCAATGCGAAGTTCTCTCGCCTTTGACTGCAAGCTTGCCTCATGTTTTCGGCGAGCTCGCTCTTGTGTCGATAACATGTTATCCAAGATAGGTCTTGTTTTCGATGTTCTCCAGCACCAGATAGCTCTCTCGGATACTCCGAAAATACGCGATAACTTCTTGTTCGAGTACTCTGCGAGATTCCCATTCTTGTCTTGCCGTTTGAACTCGTGGTATAGCCAGCTTTGAAGGAGCCGTTCCGAGAAGCGCTTTGAATCAATGATATGTGGAATGCGCTTGATAAGCCCTATCACATCACTGAATGACTCGATTGCGGGGACAAAGTCTGTTTCAGACCTTGGATGACCTTCTATTGAGCGAATGATTCTAGGAGTTGCTTGTCCAAGCATCCATTTGCTCACACGAGTCTGCCGTGTGCCAAGCATCTCCGCAATCTCATTCTGCGTCAATGCACCTGTAGCTTCAGATTCGAGCATGATTCGAAGCCTGATGTATGCCAACGCATCGTGGTACGTCTTCGCGAAATTCTTAAAATCTCGGATGCCGGGGTTCGCCTCAATCGCTTCATCCAGGTCATCTTTGCTTCGGAGAATGTTCCTGCTTGACTCATCAATGGTCGAATCCGACTTACCACTATATTGCGACTTCTCATCCTTTGGATCTACAAAGGAGAATATCGCGTGGACTTCATGCATTCTCTTGATTTGCTTGTCATTCAGCAACCCCGTGAAATCCCCAAGCTCCCTTCGAATCCAATCCTCGGATGTGCCGGCTTCCTGAACAATCATTGGTTCTTGTATCGTTCCATTCTGCTTTGACCGCAACTCCAGTTTCTTTTCAGTCAATACGTCAACTAGCCGAGGACAGCCTTCATCCCTGAGCCAACTGACCACTTTGTCCACTGTGAGATTAAACCTCTTAGCCAGCTCCTTGACTTCATCTACCTTGAACCGTTCTTTACCTTGAATAATGAGTGTGGCAATCTTGCCACATCGCTTTGCCGCCATGACCTCAGTCCACGCCTTGACTTCGTCATAGTGCCATCCGAAGCGACGCTTCCTCTTCAGCTCTGGAAACCGCTTTAGGATTTCGTTGACCTCACTCATGTTATAAGGCACGTCACGATTTGCGATGACTCGGAGTACATTACCCCACCGTCGTTCTATCTCTTGTTTCCAGACCTCCTGGATGATCTTTGGAAACGAGCCGTAATCGTCATTCAACCACTTCTCAGCAGTTTCTTGGTCTATATCCAGCTCGAGAGCGAGTTCCTCTACAATAGTTTCTTCCTGAGTTCCAAGAAGCTCGAATTCCCGAACCTTCTGCCTGAACTTCACATACTTGATGGCGTCTTCATGCTCCTCCTCAAAATCCTCATACTCCCTAAGCTCAGAAAACGTGTCAAGAAGTTTCTCAAGCCCTTCCTCGGACTCCAGCACGGCCTTTACAAGCTCGCGGTAGAGCTGCTTCATCTCCTCAGGAAGCTCGTTGTACAACTCTATCAGCTTGCGCCTCCATCTCTGCTCCTCAGTTTCTGCAAAGAACCCTGTTTCATCGACGTAGACAGTTGGATAGGGTGAGTCAGGCATTCCCGTCAGCCCCTCGTCGTTCGATACTACCCGGTCATCCACTTCTTCGTCCTCATCAAGCTGTTCTGCATCAGGTGAGATATTCTCCTCCAAAACTTCTTGATAGGATTCCAAGGTGCTTTGCTTTGAGTCCGGTTCTTCGAGGTTTTCAGAGTCTGCTAGTTCCTCGCTCTCGTTATCTTCCGTCCATTCTTGCATTCTCTCGGAGCCAGAGTCCTGTGTTACTTCACCTTCGTCATCAGCAGACTCGTTGAGATCACCTTCAGTCCCAGTGTCCTCCCCCTCTTCTTCAGCCAGTTCTTCGCATTCTGCTCCATCGCTGTTTGGTTCGGTACTCTCGGCTTGCGCTTCCTTCTGTTCTACGAATTCTGCTTTCTCATCGGATGACTCTGAAACCGCTTCCGATATCTGCTGCTTTGCTTGTGCGTCCTCGCTCGTTTCCGGAATGCGCTCCTTTGAGTTGCGGTTCGATTCATGTTGCGCGCTGTTTTCAGATGTTTCAGTTTCATGCGTTATCTGTTTCTCTGGCTGTTTCTCAGCCTTGGGTGACTCCAAGTCTTCTTTCTGGTTGCCCTCTTCGACCGCACGGTCCTTTTCATTCTCCACACTCAAGTCGGATTCGGACTGAGGCTCCATTTCTGCCTTGTGTTCCTCAGATTCGTCTATGGATTCTGTAGCCTCTGAACTGCCCTCAGTCTTCAATACCTGTACTGTGCCATCACCAGACTCCGAATACGAGTAGGATTCCGCGGTTTCAGTCTTCTCAGAGCCAGCTGCATCACCAGATGCTTTCGTGGATTCATCCAGTTCATCGGACGCAGGATCCTTCTCAAGCTCTTCCTCCACATCTTCAACGAACCTCTCACGCCAGCGTTCCCTCACTTCATCGCCATCAATGCCGTATTTCTCAAAGTTCTCCAGAATGTTCTCCTCGAACTCATCAAGTCTGTCTTCGGCACTGTCTGCAGACCTTTCATCGCCGTCTAGCTCTCTCTCGACCTCATCAATCAACTCTCGCATCTGCTCTCGGAATTCATCAGAGTCCTCAGATTCGTCCCTCTCACTGATTTCTCTGACCTCAGCGATCAGCTCTTGCATCTCTCTCCGGAATTCGTCATCTCCTCCGGAGTCCTCATCTATGTCAGTCGATTCCTTTTCGACCTCCGTTACCCTCTCCTTGTTTGCGTCGCCTGACTCCACGCCGCCTTCGACTTCTTCTCTGTTGATATGTTCCTTGACCTCTTCTACCAGCTCTCGCATCTGTTGTCGAAACTCATCATCATCAACGTGCTCTTCGCATTCCTCTCTTCTCTCAACACGCTCACTCCCCTCCGATGTCATTTACCCCATTCCTTGCCAATAGCTTTTCCCGCTTTCACAAACACAGGCCTGTTCTCATCAGTCATGATATATTCCGCTGCCAGCTCAAGGACGCAGAGATCAGACGTATGGCTACTATCACCATATTTCTTGGAGATAGTGCGAAAGAGAGCCACAAGAGCTTTGATGTCCTTTTTCTTCAGATTCTCCCTGCAGAACTTCTCGAACTCGGGACTCTGTACGACCTTCGAGATGGGCTCTTTGTACTCACGTGCCAGGAGTTCTGACGGCCTCTTCTGTTCCTTGATCTTCTTTGCTGTAAATCGATCCATAATACCATCCGGCAAAGGTTTGGACGCTCGAAGTTCTGGACTCACGTCGAAGAGCCGATTCATGTGACTTCTCAAAATATCCTCATTGATTGGTCGCTCTGGAAGCTTGTCGTGAATGAACTTCTCCAACGGAAAGACCCTCACGTTCTTCGGTTCTCCCTCGTGCTGAAGGTAGACTACGGCCTCTCCGACTTGCATTCCTCCGATATGCTCTATCTGCGACTCGGTACATCTGGAGTGTTTTCCTACAATCCTTCTATCATCCTCATCTGAGAGAGCGTGAACCAGCTGGTTCACAATTGTCTTGATTACTCGAGGTACAAGTGTACCTGGCGATTGGTCGATCAGGATTACGCCCAGGCCGGTCCCGCCCAAGACTGATAGCATCTCGATGAATGCGCTCACGGCCTGTAGTCTTATGCCTGAGTTTGCCTCGCCACTGATATCAGTCCTGCCCAGAAGGTAGTGAGCCTCCTCCAGCACGAGCAGGTTGGTGACCTTTTTCGATGGGTTTGCCAACTTGTATTCACTTACTCCTGCTGCGAGGATGCCCATGAGCATGATCTTGTCATTCGCTGAGAGAGCGTCCATCTCTATGATGGTCGGATGAGCCAGTAGTTCAGTGATTGTAATTCCAGCGTCAGTGTTGTACATCTCCACCAGTGAGGGTTTTCTCAGGAGGCTCTTCACTCTGGCAACCAGCGCCCCGAATAGGTTACGGCTGACTTCATCACCATACTCTAGACGCCCACCGACCTCTCTCACAGCATCAACAAGGTCCTCAAGCAAGATAGGCCTGCCTTTCGTGTTAGCCCCCAAGTCCCAGCCACAGTTCCTGTAGACTGAGTAGATGACATCTTGGAGGTGCAAGGATATGACGCCCTCATTAGGCAGC
>JAUWOA010000185.1 GCA_030612365.1 Candidatus Thorarchaeota archaeon | reverse complement strand
GCTACTGGATAGAGCAGTATACAATTCAATTAACGTATCTGCATCTGGAGCGGAGCTGCAAGCACTTGCTGAGATTCAACACGAGTGCGCCATAATCCTTGCATTCAATCCACAGGACCCATCAATTGCAGGACGTAGACTAATCTTGGATGAAGGTGCTCTGGAGCTTAAGAAAGGGCTTCTGCCGCTGAGTCGTGAACTAGGTGTGACCAAACCTCTCATTGATACGGCAACGACTGCGATGGGTGCAGGAGCAGGCTCTGCCGCCGCCTTCACTTTTGTATCTAAGACGATCTATGGTCTGCCTACAGGTTCTGGTGCTCACAACGCTCCATCATCATGGACTTGGCTTCGAAAGCGCAAGAAGGCCAATAAGGAGGCATACCGAGTGTGCGATGCGGCATCGAATCTCATCGTGCAGATGATGGGGGCGGACTTCATTCTCTATGGGCCAATAGGCAATGCCGAGCGGGTCTTTCCAGCGGTCGCCATGGCGGACATCTTTGCCGCTGAGGCAGCGAACTTGGAGTTTGGAACAGAGCCATCTGCTGACCATCCATTCAAGCGACTTCTTTGAATTGGGGTGTTGAGATTGACAAAGAACCCGTTGATAGTGCGACCCCGAAGAATTGGGGCGTCGTCACTTCGGATGGGCCCATTCTACACGGTGGCATCAGTTGAGCTGGGCAATACTACAACGAAGTGCATTCTTGTATCGACCAACCTTAAGACTGCAGAGATTTACGAGATTGAGAAAGAGGTCCGGCTCACAAGAGAAGTGAGACCCCCTCGATCTGATGAAACTGTCTTTGGGTCCACGCTAGTTGGAACAGATCTTACGCGTGAAGCGGTTTCAGAGATGATTGCCGACGTTCTTACCACGGTACTCTCCCGGGCAAAGATTGACATCGAACGCGACCTTCACTTCGTGGTGCGGTCTACAGGAGTAACTGCAAGTTTTGCTGAGCCCGCTGAGGTTGGGGCCATGGTCCAAGCGTTAGCGGACGGATGTCTCGCCGCAGGTGTTCCTCCGCGGAAGATGACCGCATCCCTGTCACCGGAGAATCTTCCTCCTGGCATTAGGGACTTTACTTGGCTAAAGAAGGTGTACTTTGACGGCGCCGTTGCAAGCTCCCTACCTCCCGCAAACGCGGAAATCGTCGCCAATGAGATGGAAGGTGAACTTGTAACAGCTGGGCTAAAGGGAGCTGTCAAGAGCACTGAGATTGATTTCCGGAATCCCGTAATGACTTTGGACTTTGGTACAACTCTTGCGGGTAGAGTAACCAATGATGGAATTCCCTATGCTAACACAATTGGCTCCTTTGCTGGACTTGCAGGAGCGATACCAGACGCCTTGGTTCGAGGAACAGGACATGTGGATGGTTCCACTGGGTGCGTTTTGGATCTGCAAGGTAGCTGGAATGTGTCAGATACGGAAATTGATCAGGATTGGATTGAGCGCGCACGTCAGATTGTGATAGTTAAACGGGTGCCACGCGAAGCAAAGAGATTCGGTACAGTCCCAGTTAGCGCTGATGCTGCTAGCGAGTCCGGAGTAGTCCTGATAGGTGTTGACGCGGGTGACAATGGTTCTGATTTGAGCAAGCTTGAGAATCTTGGGGGCGAGATTGCAAGTTCAGGCGGCATTGGCCTTCTGATGAATGCAATCGATATAATCCAAGCTGACATAGTTCAGCGCATTGTGACTCTTGCTGAAACGGAGGGCATTGTGTTGGATGACACATCCTTGGGCATCACAGGGCGAGCTGCAACGACAGGAAATAAACCCCGACTCATCGCCAAACGTCTGACGAAGATTGATGGCTCCTTCTGGACAGACTCGCATCAGTTGATGTTTGTAGAAGATGGCCTCGCCATGGGTGCTGCAGTTGCAGCAAGATGCATGAACTCGATGGGAACAAGGCATAATCCTATGGGCGGGAGAAAGGGGGACAAATGCATAATGGGCGCTCGTATGAAACTTCAGAGAGCCAAGAAACCACAACGGGAGTAATGACGAACTTGCTAGTGATACCAATCAAGACGCGAATCATCACTGCAGAGGATGATATGCTGGATGTTCTCATAAAGGCTATTTCAAAAGCTGGAGAGGAGATTCGGGACAATGATATATTGGCTATGGCTGAAACTCCTCTGGGCACGACTGAAGGACAGGTGGTGAAGCTATCAGAGGTCGAGGTTTCTCCGATGGCTCAAGGTCTTGCAGACCGATATGATCTACTACCCGCAGTGGCCGAGCTTGTCATCCAAGAGGCTGACGAGATACTAGGCGGAATTTCCCACGTCCTCTTGACTATCAAGAATAACACTCTGATGGCCAACGCAGGAGTTGACAAATCCAACATTCCTCCGGGTTACGCCTCTCTACTGCCTGTGAATCCAAAGGCGAGCGCGATGCGCATTCGAAGAGAAATCAAGAAGCGACTGGGAAAAACCGTGGGCGTGCTGATAATAGATAGCCGCACGCAGCCGTTACGTCTTGGAAACATTGGCATG
>JAUWOA010000169.1 GCA_030612365.1 Candidatus Thorarchaeota archaeon | reverse complement strand
CCATGAGCCCGCCCACAACGACTGGAACGACTCCGCCATATGATGGCGATGGTCTAATTGTCCTTGTAGGCGGTGCAGTAATACTGGTCGTCCTAGTAGTGGTGCTCCTTCGTCGTAGACGTTAAGCGCATAAGGGATGCTATGGAATCGGTAAATAATCGCTTACGTATCAGGGGCCTGTGATTTCGCAGGCTCCTAGATACTCTTTTGTTGACGTTCTTGCACTTAGTGAATTCGTGGCCTAATGCCAGTGTCATTGTGTCACTACTTCGGCTCATAGGGATGATGCTCTTGGAGTTTCCTTAATCGGCGTTGTCATATAGTTCAGCTATACCAAAAGCGACTGTCGCCCCACCTCAAGTACATAGTCAGTAGTGAATGCTCTGCATTGTGGAGTTATGGCATCTGCTTCTCTTGCCTGTACGGCAGATACTCAGGCCCGAAGATTTCCCGTCCCACGACGATTTTGGACGGTGGGTACACGTCATATACCTAGTGGCGTTGTCCCTGCACATTTTCCTGTGATAGGGTTCTCGTGGAGCGAGATAATGACGTATCTCGGTAATGGCGAGCTTACAACATATTTCAAACGCTAAACAACATAAAAGAAATAAGCCGCTGAAATCAGCTCCTTCAGTACCAAGAGTAGTAGGACCGCATAATAAGACGTGAGGTGAGGAGTATTATGGTTATTATAGAAAACTTGGATAAATTAGCAAGTCAAATTGAAACAATTTTCCAGAAACAGAAACTCATTTTTCCTAAATGTGGAAAGATTAGAAAAGCTCACTCCCATAAGTCAATTACAGAGATGCTATCATTATGTCAAGATTTGTATAATCAAATAGAACTTGGGTTTGAACTACTGGGTGCAAAGGTTAAGACGTAAGGAAGAAGAAAATACTAAAAGTAGGAGCGACTCATGCCCATCGTGGCTTCGGTTTGGTTTCGTGTAAGAGGTGAACAACATTTGAATGATGGAAATGTTCTTTCCGTTTCGAATCTGTCGAAAAATTTTGGGAAAATTGTTGCACTCGACAAGCTTGACCTACGTATGGATCATGGTATTTTTGGACTAATCGGACCTAACGGAGCTGGGAAGACAACACTTCTTCGAATACTCTTAGGTCTCATTAGGACAGATGGTGGACAAGCTAAGGTTCTAGGTATGGATGTAAATCAAGACTCTTTCGAGATAAGGCGGCGAATTGGCGTGTTGCATGAAAATCCAATCTACCCCGCCTCTCTTACAGTGGGTCGCTTCATCGACCGTGTGTCCAAGCTCTATCAAACCAGAAGGGATCCCGGCGAGCTACTGGAACTAGTTGGACTCATAGATGCGAAAGAGCGCAAGATTGGTGCTTTGTCTGCTGGGATGCGTCAGAGACTTGGTGTAGCACAAGCTCTTGTTGGTAAACCGGAGCTGGTATTCCTTGATGAACCCACATCCAACCTTGATGTGATGGCACGGAGGGACCTCTTGAATGCAATATTGAACGTGCACGAGGAAGAAGGTGTGTCGTTCTGTATCATCTCTCATGTGCTATCTGAGCTTGAGCGTGTCTGTAGCGATGTCGCATTCATAAACGCTGGAAAAACCATTGTGGCAGGCTCTACCAACGAGGTGATCAACCAATTCTCTTCTAACCGATACACTATCAATGTTTCAGACCCTCGGATGCTTCATGATGAACTCCTGAACAATGCTAATGTTGAGAGAGCAGAAGTCACTGGCACTAAGACGATGACGGTTTCGTTGAGGTCCGATGACCATGGAGCGATACTAGCTGAGATAGAACAACTCGCAAGGTCAAAGGGAATAAAGGTGTTTGAAATTGAGAGAACGAAGTCTCTTGAGGAAGCGTTTCTAGAGGTGATGCGACGTGAATGAAAGGTTTAGACGTATTCGAGCTGTCTTTGAGTTTGAATTAGATCTATCTTTTCCATTTCCTGTAGCAGAAGCACTCTCGATCGCACTGGGGGTATTTGTTGCAATGAGCATAGTAATGGAAAGTACCAATTTTTGGTTCTTGGTCTCTCCATCCGCCTTTGCCAACTCTCTTGAACTGGAACGCATAATGTACCAAGTCATACATGTCGACTTCCATTTGCTCAGTCTTCCACTTTTCAGTATGACCATTCTAAGTATCATTGCAATCCCGATGCTATGTGCATTCAGAGTGGCAGGACCACTTGAGAATGGTGTGCTTAGGGCTATGCTATCCTACCCAATCAAACGGCGAGAACTTTTAATTCTTAAAGGGATAGAGATTATGGTCTTGATCTGTCTACCGATAACTGGCGGAGCCCTTGTTGCAATAGTTCTCTTCAATGGATTGATTGTTGGTTTCGAGTCGTTATTAGTGATTATCTCGTTCTGGACTCTAGCCTTTACGATACTATCTTCATCATTCCTTCTATCTGTAATTACGAAGAGTTCAGCCAAGGCTGCATTTAGTGGGATTGCAGTGTGGACAGCACTTCTGCTTGTCGGGATGTTCGCAAAGATACCCGTGGTGCTCAGAGGAATTCCAAATCCAGTCATTCTAACCCTCAGCTTTTTCGGGGGGTTTCCCTTTGGAAATCAATACAATACAGACCCAGTACTCAATGATGTCTTGGTATCGATTATTGTCAATCTATTGATCGGTATTATCACTTTCCTAGCTAGCATCAGATATTTCAAGAGAGTAGAGATATAGGAGGATTATGAAATGCGTCTTGCGAGATTTCTCATGATTATTGGAGTGACACTCGTTCTCCTCTCTGTTATTAGCCCGGTTGTAGAGCCCACTTATGTCGCTTACTTTAATTTGCGTCCCGATCAATTCAGAGGATGTATGGTTAACTGTAATAGCGGTCTTGATATTCAGATATCATCTGAACATAACGAACCCTTCTCCGTCTACGTCATGAATTATGAGAATGGTCTGAGAATGCTTGAAAACGGATCATTAGAAAATGTGACTGTAATACATGTTTTTTACAATAGAACTTTGCTCATCCAACACATATCAATTCCTGTTCCCGGATGGTATGCAATATTAGTGACTCCCTCAGGTAATGAAACCATCACCTTTCTCGAAGTCACTATTGCAAATCCCGTTCCTAATCCCGGACTCTTGCTCTCAGGAGTTTCAGTAATAGGTGTGGGTGTTATAGGATTCATAATAATGCGTAGAAACTACCAGAATAACGAATGACTAAATTCCGGTATCACTCTTGGTACAAGCCTAATCACACCTACCTGTTTCGAACAGGTCAGTGGAAGGCTCGGATTATATCTTGATAAAGAGCCTCGCAGCACCCTTGGAAGACCAATAACGAAGTTAATCAGGTTATCGAAGTTAACGATTCTTTGGCATCCCTCCCCTTCTTTTTTTTCCACCTTTCTTCCCTATACCATTCAATCTAGTTACAGTTCGAATTAATCTAACTCTCTTGGGATATCGCCCAGTGATTGAATTACTCACTCTGGTAGAGTGTCGCTAACTGACGAAGGATTTGCCAAGAAGCTGTCATCCGGAGGCATCAGTAATTCCCACCCCTTCTTTGAGTATTCGTAGGTCGCACATGATGCATGTCCACAGTGCATC
>JAUWOA010000051.1 GCA_030612365.1 Candidatus Thorarchaeota archaeon | reverse complement strand
TCGGATAGATCGCGACCTGCTTCTTCGACTCCCTCTCTTATCTTCTCCAATGCGATCTTGATGTCCTTCGGATGACTCGCATTGATGAGAATTCCATCAGCGACCATTGCAGTACGTTTCAGCATCTGGGACCCTTGCGCTCCTGCATAGATAGGTATCTTCGGTCCACGCTTGATAGGCTTTCCATCTTTCAGCACCGGGTTACCCTTGTCATCTAG
The DNA here is from genome assembly GCA_030612365.1 of Candidatus Thorarchaeota archaeon. Classification (GTDB taxonomy): domain Archaea; phylum Asgardarchaeota; class Thorarchaeia; order Thorarchaeales; family Thorarchaeaceae; genus WTCK01. The sequence continues at coordinate 14,054 of JAUWOA010000051.1, read as the reverse complement.
TACATCCTTACGTTTCACGATGCTCAGTTTTGCTCCACTAATCTTGAAGGCGTTCCCGTCGAGTGTGAACCTTCGTCCTTCCGTTAGTGCTCTAACACATTCTATGCACTCAACAACATTCGAAACCGGCTTAACCCAATCGATGCCGATGCTGTTGAGTGTAGTCCTATCTCCAGCACCGAAACCTATTGCTGCCCGTCCGTTACTTATCTCATTGAGAGTGACAGCTGCTGACGCTGAAAGAGCTGGGCTCATGTGATATGGATTCGAAACCCCCGGACCAATGATGACTCTGCTTGTGTTCAAAGCAATAACTGTCAATGTTGACCATACATTGCGATTGTTGTAGTGATCTGTGAGCCAGACGATATCAAAGCCGTTCTTCTCAGCAAGCTTAGCCCAACGGACTATCTTGTCTATTGGCTTGTCAGGCACCAACTCAATTCCAAAGCGAACCACTAACCTTGGCCTCCTTTTTCACAGGATCTACTAATATCGGTATCAGATAAGTGAAACTCCCTGCAAGCACTCACGCGGCAGTCTCAGATTCAACATAATCGAAGGGTTTATTGTGCAGGTAGGGAATCACTTTCCTTGGTGAGGGTTAAATTATGCAATCTCTTGTCTTAACACGTGATGGTCTCCAAGTAGCTGACACACCTATCACGCCACTTATGCCCGGAGATGTGAGAATAGAGGTCAGATCAGTGGGGATTTGTGGTACTGACCTTGCTATTTGGAAAGGTGACCTTAGCACGCCACTGCCAATAATCCTTGGACACGAAATTGCTGGAGTTGTCCACGAAAGCTCCGTGCCCGAATTCACACACGGGGCAATGGTGACGACTGAAGTAGATCTGGCCTGCGGTCGTTGCTGGTACTGCAAGAATCACCTCAAGCATCTCTGTATCACGAAGCAGACCCTTGGAATCACGATAGACGGCGGCTTGAGAGAATACCTTAGTGTACCTGCCGACCTAGTCCATCATCTCCCTGACGGTGTAGATATAGTGGCTGGCACTTTTGTCGAGCCCTTGGCTTCGGCCATTCAGACTCAAGTGGACTCTCCTGTTGGGTCTGGGGAAGTTGTCCTGGTCTTGGGAAGTGGCAAGCTAGGTTTGCTCATCTCTCAGATATACGACGCAACCGGTGCCAATGTGTTTTTGTTGGATCGTAACCGTTACCAACTAGGCCTCGGAAAACAGCTTGGCTTAACAAACACGATTAACACGACAGAAACGGATTGGAAAGAGGCAGTTCTGGAAGCCACTTCCGGAGTGGGCCCGCCCTTAGTGGTTGAAGCTACAGGCACCCCTGACGGTTTCATAATGGCACTCGAAATCGTAAGGAACCGCGGGACAATCGCACTCAAAAGTATGCACGGCAACAGTGTTCAGATTAATACGACTGAGATTGTGAACCGCGAAATCAGAATCACCGGTACCAGTAGAGGTCCTTACGACAAGGCATTGGATATGCTATCAAAAGGCAGAATCGAGGTAAATCGATTGGTCAGCAAACAATTTACTCTCGAGGAAGGTGCCATGGCTTTCGAGTATGCTAATCAACCAAACGTGACGAAGGTCCTCGTGAACATCTGAGGAGACAGATGTAGCGCATGGAAGAATACGATGTTGACCTGCACATTCACTCGCTTCACTCAATAGGCGTAAGCAAACACATGACTATTCCCGCACTTACACAGGGTGCAATCGAGAAGGGTCTTGCAGTTCTAGGCACTGGTGATGCAACCCAGCCCGATTGGCTTGACCATCTTAGGACTCATCTAAAGGTGAAGAGCGGGATCTTGACAACAGGTTCAGTTGCATTCATTCTAACGGTGGAGATTGAGGACGAAGAGGCGATTCATCATGTTGTCATTCTGCCTGACTTTGAGTCTGTGGAAAACCTACGGAGCGTCTTGCGTCCACATTCCCCGAATCTTGATGCGGAATGGGGTGGGCGTCCTCGGGCTAATGTGAGCGGAGAGGAGCTAGCCGGAATGGTGCGAGACGTGGGTGGTCTTATCGGACCTGCACACGCATTTACTCCTTTTAGGTCAATCTTTAGAGAGGGGAAACATGACAGCCTAAAGGATTGCTACGGGGATGAAACGCCGAATATCCACTTCCTGGAGCTCGGACTCTCTGCTGATACAGAGATTGCTGATTGCATTCCCGAGCTGAGGCGGCTGACATACATCACTTCTAGCGATGCACATTCGCCAACTCCCGACAAGATCGGCAGGGAGTTTGTTCGATTCCTGATGAAAGCGCCAACCTTTGAAGAACTGAGGCTTGCTATCCTAAGGAAGAAGGGCCGCAAACCAACTCTAAATGTTGGCTTCAACCCGCGTCTTGGTAAGTACTACCTATCATTCTGTTCATCCTGTAGACGGACTTTGGTCCTTGGGACTGGGTCCGACCATCCGGAATTCGATGATGTCAACATCTACATCCACTGTAGGACGAGTGATGAGAAGATGCGGTTGCTCCATGACATACACAAGAGGAAAGTGCGCTGTCCTGCTGATGGCAAACGTTTGAGGCTTGGCGTAAGAGACCGCGCGCTCATGTTGGGTGATGGTCAAAGTTGTTCGCCACTCCATCGGCCGCCTTACCTTCACATTCCTCCATTACTAGAGGTAATCTCTGTTGGACTTGGTGTGCGCTCGACAAAGTCTAAGACAGTCATGAGCGCTTACAAGAGCATGAGAGAGTCTTTCGGCCCTGAAACTGTAATTCTGACTGAAACTCCTATCGAATCGTTGAGGGCATTTAACTCGCGGATAGCTCACGTGATAGAGTCATACAGGGATGGCTCAGTAGGCTATGTGTCTGGGGGTGGAGGCCGGTACGGTTCGATTATCGCTCCTTGGGAAGTGAGTTAGCCATGACTGTTGTAAGGGGAATCATACGGGAGATTGGTCGCAGCACTACAACAAGAATCAGTGCGCAGAGATGGTATGGCTCCACAACAATCGTCGTTCAGGATGAATCTACCACACAGACCTACAGCGTCAAGCTCTCTGCTAAGGTCATGGATCGAAGTCAGTTCTTACCTCGGGTTGGCATGAAGGTCATTCTTCATGGTTATGTTGAGGAGGCAGAGTATGGGTTGTCAGATTTCGTAGTGACTAGGGTTTCCGACATTAAGCATGAAGGAGCCGGCATTCAGAAAGTACATCGGTTCGAGGACTGATTAGCGCTTGGAACGGATGAGATAACCCGGTAGCAATATCCACTGAGAACGACACTTGGGGCACTTTGAAGGCCTGCTTGCCACCTTGCGATTTGAGAAGATATACCCGCACTTACCGCAGCTTGCAGGTCGAATCAGTACCTCCTTTCCGGAGTTCCTTACGGATTTTGCTATATGCCCAATGTCCTCGTACACAATTGACCTGCTTTCTATATCGAGAATACTGCAGATGTCCTGCGCAGTCATTGGATGCTCAGATTTCTCCAGCAGCTCAGCAATAGAGTTTCTTCTCGTTGTCATCTCTTCATCGGTAGCAATCACTTCAGTCATATAGTTTCGGTGTGCTCTCTAGGATGTAGAAGTGCAGTAGAACCGACAGAACGCAGCAAGAAGCCACTACTTGAACTGAGTCCAAGGAGTCAATGTGTTGACACAGACACCCCTTATGGGCAGCAAGAAAAGAGTTGCATCATATGATGAGCGAGTCTGCTCTAGGTGTATGGGTCACCGCTCGCTGTGCGGAGTGAAACCTTGTCCCCTGCTAATGAGAGCAAAGGCATTGGTTCGGATCGATGACGCAGTCACGAATTTGACTCTTACCGGTTCTTCGCCGCCGTCAGTCTTCGTGGGTGAACAGGGCTATCCGAAGGTTTTGATTGGACCATTGATTCCGCCAATCAAAGGTGAAGAAACCGCTCTTTTGGAGCGCCCTGATCTTTGGCTTGACAAAACTATCGATGAGATTATCGGGATGCGCTTCAGCTTGGTTCGTACAAAGCAACCTCTATCAGTGGATTCTGCCATTGATCCTCCGCGGGTTCTGGCGGAAACGCAAACCATGGCGTTGTCTGAGTCTCCGACGGATTCCGAAGCGTTGCTCCTGAAGAGACCGAGATTTTCCAGCGTGTTCTCTGATACCACACTTCCATATGGGCCATCTGCTCCTCTGGATACTTTCAAGCTTGATGACAATCCTAAGGTGCCTCGTCCTGTGGATAAAATCACTTCTGACACTGACCTCAAAGCAACCAAGGGTATCTTAGGTCTTTATGATGACGGAATAAGACAGCAGCATACGACACGACTCTTCTCTGTCGGTCTTCTCGGTGAGGGGAAGTCAAGAAAGCTGGTTCCAACGAAGTGGAGTATCACCGCGGTAGATGACATCATTGGAAAGTCGCTTCATAAGCAGGTTCTCAGGTTTCCATGGATTAGTGACTTCATGGTCTACGTAGGCAAAGCCTTGGGTAACACAGTAATCATCCTGTTTCTCCCGAGTGTTTGGCAGTTTGAAGGACTCGAGTCATGGCTGAGCGGCCCTAATCCTCCGATTATATCTGACTACGAGTGGTTCCGCGGTCGGAAGAACTATGCGTCATCTGTCGCGGGAGCGTACTACGCAACTCGATTGCCTGCACTGGAATTCCTAGTTGACATGCGAAGACAGGCTGGAGTCCTCGTCTTTATGCAGACTGACCCGAAAAAGTGGGTTCCTCTTGGGGTCTGGCGATTCAGAGAAATAGCGCGTCGAGCCCTCTCGGGTACAGGAAGGCGTTATTCTACTCTTGAGGAAGCTGTAGCTGAAGTGGACTCACATCTGAGCAGTTCCGTCGAGAGATGGCTGAAGGCTAGTCGATTGTATTCTGAGTTCGGAACGCAGCGAACGCTCGAAGAGTTCTACTAGATATGCGTGCTCTGATGCAGACTATACGATTCGTACACTGCGCTTTAATAGAAAATGGAACGAGAATGTTTAGGGATTTCTATGCGCGCTACTAAAAGCTAAATCATGACCCTTTGGGTCATGACAATGATGCTTCTGCCCATTGCCCTTATGCCCACGGCTTCGGCCTGGGAACCAGGCGATGAGGAGGAGATATTCGGTCATACTTTCGAAGAAGAATACTGGACAAACGATTCCATCCACGTTGAAACAGCTACAGGCAACGCTAGTCTCACGACATCCTATGTTCATGTTGATGAGTTCTCTGCTTTCCTGATAGCCTTCAACAGAATCTTCAGTAATGATAGCGGAGCCGACAAGGAAATAATCATGCCATACCAGCTCTTCGGGATGCACTTCAAGACACCCGAGAATCAGGAGGTCTTCATTGGTGCAATCTTCGCTTTCTTAATGGTTCACAATGAAACATTTGGGAACAACGATCTTCCTGATGTGGGTAATGAGCCCGCGTGGTACATCGTTCCATTCTCAACCGATATTCCGTGGGAGGACGTGACTCCAGACGTTGAAGCAATTCCAGCAGAGAAGCTGGGTGAGAACCACTACCGTTTTGGAATGCGCTACACTAACCTGAGTGCTCGCGTTGTGGATGCCAACTCCGCCGCCGGGTTTTGGATCACACTGGCAATCCCCATTCTAACAATACTATTCAGCGAACTAGTCATCGAGTACGATATCCGAATTGATGACTCGGGAGAAGTCCACGCTGAAACGTTGTACACAATTGGTCAAGTCACGAGAGCTCGTTGGTGGCTACAAGAGGATACAGATCCATCGAGTATCATAGTCGATACCATGAAGATCTCTGCCGTCCACTATCTGTCGATATTCACGTCGAACTACAACGTCACTCGATCATCCACAGGTAACACGATTGCATCTCCAACCGATACTATACCGCTGGATGACAATATCACCATCAGGGTTGGTGACGACAACGAGAGAGCATTCGATATAGGGCTGGGGCGACATTACGCTCTCATCAACGAAACCACGGACCCATGGACAACGGTTTCACCCGAAGAAACCGCGCTTAACGCTCTTCTTGGAGCAAGAGCAAGTGATTTTGTGCTCATCGCTTGGCAAGCGCCTTTGTCGATATGGTTGTTCGCCCACATGGCTTACGGTCTCTCAGCACAGGTGCGTGCGACATACAACAGTGTCCAGTCGATGACGCACAACGCGGGAACCGCATTCCACAACAGTCAGTGGTGGTACGCTGTTTCGTTCCCTGAGTGGCATGGGCTTCGAGTTCAGCAGGACCCTGTGTACGTTGCGTATACGAGTCTGGGATCAACTACTGAACCTCTCGACTCCCTAGGCACCGGTGGCTTGCTTCTGCTCGGTGGAGTGGTGGCCGTCATAGTCGTTCTGGTGATAATCATACGCAGACGATAGCATGAAACCTACGAGGTCGGGAGCCGATTTCATATTCTGGCTCCTGAGCCTCCTCTTTTCTTTTAATTCATTAGTTCCTTTTTGGCGGGCAATTTAAGAGAGACACTGGGAATCCAACTATCAGAGGACTTCAATGTCAATCTACTCGAAAGTATGCAATGTAAGCGCAAGAGTTCCGCCATTCTCTTACCTAGGAAATCGTTCCAAAAGCAGAGAGCTTGAGAAGGCAGTGAACTTCCTCGCGCCTCTGATGATGCTAAGCGTCCAAGGAGTGATGGCGGCTGCCTACCTCATGTCTACAGCCATCGTTGTGCTGCTTCTACTCGTTGCGTTCCTTCTTGAGGTTAATCTATTCCTCTCGATTCCTCTAGCCATTGTATCTGCGATTCTGATACACTATGCCATTGAAAACTACCCCATTTCCAAAATGAATAGCTTTAGACTCAGCCTTTCAGAAGAAGCAGACATCGTTTTTGAGCAATTTGTGCTGGTCTTCCAGAGTGGTGGAACAATCTTTAACGCCATCGAGATGGTGGCTCAATCACACCACCCATTCCTCTCAAAGGCATTCAAAGAAATCATTGCTAGAATCGAAACAGGCGTTCCTCCGGAAACCTGCCTCATGGAGTTCGCTAATGGTCAACCTTCTGATGATCTACGGAGGTACATCATCGCGATATTGTCATCTTTGGAGCGCAGAACTGACCTGCTTGAGGCTCTCTCTGGTGAATCCTTTGAAGCCGACATGACTCTTAGGCAGAGAAACATGGAGTTGGAGAGTCGTCTACTCATTGTTGCAGCACTTGTTACATACATCCCCATCTTACTCACGTTGGCCATTGCATTAGGCGGAATGGCAACGAATCCTCTCATCATTCTATTTGCGCCTGTATTCATAATGCTCAACATGCTGATGAAGTCACGATTCACCAGCCAGTTTTCAGCATACTTCGACAGACCTCGGGAGAGAGGAATCATTGCTCCCTCGCAAAAGGAGATTATCGCGGAATACGATGAGTTCCTCAACTTTCTCATGCTTCTGTCGGAACGGCTTAGACTGGGCGACACATTGGAGGTTGCGCTTCCTGCCATAAGGAATGAAGTATGTCCCGAAGTTCAAAGGTTGATCGACCCTGCCATCAACTCTGTGTACTGGCAAGGGAATAGCATCAAGGAAGCGATTGCTCTGTCGGCCAATGAAGCTCTCGGCCAGCGAGTTGCCAGCATGTTGGAGATGATTGTACTAATGTGCGAGGCTTCCGCCAAGGATGCGGGGGAGCGACTGGCTCGTATCACAGCCCGTTTGGTCAAGAGGTCTGCAGTTGCAAAGGAACGCGACTCGATTATAGCTGCACAAAGGCTCAAGATCTACATTCTGAACCTGACAAGTGCGTTTGTGTTGGGTCTGTTGGCCTCTCTTTCGCCTTTTCTGTTCATTGGGTCTCTGCTCTCTCAGGGTCCAACATGGACTCCCATGGTCCTGAGTTTCTTGGATGTCTTGCCGCTTATTCTCACTCTTCTGCTTACTACGATATCAATGGGCTATCAGAACACAGTCATGGTGAGCGGCTCCCGCGGGAAGATGATGGGGCTAATCTGTGGTCTAATATTCTGGATGTCTTTTTCGTTATCGGCCTCGATGTTGCATCTGGAACTCATGTAACATAGCTTTTTTAGCATCGGTGCAGACTCCCTGACTAAGAATTGCGTGGTGTGTTTCATGCTTCAATTAGGAATTTTAGATTATGATCTCGGTCAAATAATGGGCTACTTTGCCAACGCATGGGTCGTTGGTTGGTTGCTGATTATTACTGGGATTATTGCAGCGGCTTGGCTTTTCGAGAATATCACTGATCCAATTCCAATACTGGGCAGCATATTCGACATAATCAAAATCTTGAGTACGTACCTCGGTTTCCTCGTAGGCGCCCTGAATATACTCGTTGGCTATGTCGTGTGGGTCACTCAGCCCAGTGCAGTGATTGTCGCGGGTGTACTGATTTTGGCAGGCTTCTCTCTGACAATGAGAGTACTATCAAAGTTCCCACTCGGATTCGTCTTCGCCTTGGCTGTTGCGGTATTTGTAACCTTTACAATCTATGGGGTGCTGGCTTCTTATTCAGCCGACCCGTTCGTTGGTGGCTACGTTACACAGATCATCTCCCTCAAGTGGATGGCTGTGATTGGTGTCGTCGTTTTTGCGATAGCTTATAGCTTGGGCGGCTTCCTGTTGTCACTCGTGAGTCTTCTCGGGAAGGTATTCTCATCGACTCCAATCAGTATCCTGATTGGACTCGCTTGCATTGGTGTCGGTATCGTTGTCTTGGTCATGCCCGACCTCGTAGGCATCGTTCTACCATGGGTACCTCCACCGCTACCATAATCAACTGAGGGGTATACTACCCCTCCCTCACCTTTTTTTCAGTTTCTTCTATGACTCAGTTTCACCGTCAGTGGACTAGTCGCCAGATTTCTTTTGGCTCGGGCGTATCTCCCTGAAGTACAGAAAGTGAATCGAACGTTCGTTGTAGAACTGTGAAGCAGCATCCATTGATTCCTTGGCCCCGGCAATGCTGGGAAACCACTCTGAATAGTAGAGCTTCTTCTGGGGCTGGAAATTCTGAATGTCCCCCACAGTAAAACCGTCCGGCATTTCAAAATCAACTGGATTTAGGAGAACCACCCGGAATGAATTATCGCTGCCTCTCATCTCCAACCAGAGTTCACTGTAAGACATAGCATTACCCAATTGATGCACTGACGAATGTATGATTAAGGTTTCTGGCCATGCACTCGTGCTTCGGAGTAGTCCTAGCTAGGCTATCCCAAGAATTCAAATAGTAGCTTTGCATGCATAATACTCAGACCCCGTATATTCGAATACTCAATATTGAGCGCTGGTAAGTTCAATTCAGCCACTTGCGGGAGTGTAGTAAGGAGACGACCTGACATGCCAAAAGGGTCCGAGAAATCTGATAAGAAGAAAATCATCAGTGTCACAATGAGCAACTCGATTGTCAAACTGATGGATAGGTTGGTTCAGGACAGAGTCGGCCGATCGAGAGCACAACTCATCGAAGATGCTGTTCGTTGGTATCTGGATTTCACTGTACACAAGTGGGCTGAGCGTGGGCTTTACGTTAACGCTGTTCGGAGTGTGCTTGAATCAGAAACGCTGTCTTCGCTGTTCTTCTCAAAGCTCACACCTGTGGAACAGTACGAACTGGGTGAAACCGCTGGAAGCCAGGCGCCAGTTGCTGACGTAATTCGCTTGTTCCACGGAAAGGACATCCGAGACACGGCAACTCGCGAGCTAGCTTTCCAATTGCTGCAAAACTCCGGATGGGGCGAATTCAGTTCACACGATGACCTCATTGTGATTGGAGGTCCGTTCTATCCTGCTCCGTTCATTAGAGGGTATCTGGAGTCTCTTTTCAAGCTTAAACTTGAACTTGTAGAAACAAACGTAAAAGAGAATGTGGCATTAAGGGAAAAGCGCTAGACTCACTTACCTCTGTTGCAGCCTACCAGTCAACACCTAGTTCGAGTATCTCAAACTCGCTCTCGTACAAGCCCGGGATGCTCCCAATTGTCTTGCGAATCTCCGCTTCTTTTTCTTTGATTGCGTCAGCGGCAAAGTATACTTCGTATATGCATCTATTCTGCTCGAAGCAGAAACCAGTTGTGAACAGGACCTTCAGGTCATGCTCCTTGAAGAGGTGCGTCATTGTCTGCATCAGCGCTGGGTTGACCTTCTCGACTTCCAACCTGACTCGAGCACCACCATCTTTCATCATTGGGATGAGACGAATTTCGCCGGATCTCTCAAAGTAAATGACCATCGCGGCCTTCATGCCCTTAAGGTCTGCATTCTTGAAGAAGTCATCGGGAAGTCGAATCTCCCTCTTATTCTGGACGTCAGCTATCATTCCTTTAGTAAGCCCGGGCAAGTCTATCGCCTCTTTCCTGAACTATGGCTGTAACGTTTCGTGTATATTTATCTATGTGCCACTTCTTCTGGAACCTTATAAGCACTAGAATCCCTGATTCAAAGCGCGAAGAACCATATTGGAGATTGATTTCAATGGCAAAGGAAGGAGCAACTTACGTGTGTGACATATGTCAGCAAATCATTGTCGTGAAGAAAGCCGGCGCTGGAACGTTGGTATGCTGTAACCAGCCCATGCGCCTCTACGAAGGGGACTAAACCTTAGTCTGCCTTCGCGATACCCCATTCTGACTAGGAACACTTGACAATGTTTATATGCCTTTCAAATGGGCGTGCGAGCTTGCCTAGGGGTGCTTCTCAGATGGAGGAATTTCCAGCTACTGTAATCAAAACGAGGGCTCTTCTGACCATGCGCGATTATGTAGTCGATGAGCTGTTCGAGTACGAGGACAGATACGCAATGTATCCTATCAAAGGCGACGGGGCGGATGCGGTCAGATCGGTCACTTGGATTCTCAAGGACGCCAAGGTGGTCGGAGTGGCCATGGTCAGGGATGTAGCTCGGGAAATGGAAGAGAAATATGCGCAAGAAGGCATGCTCGTGGGCGGCCTGAGGTTTACCCCTGCCGCCAAGAAAACTGCTCGACTGGCAAGGGTTGAGCTGATCGAGGGGACCTACGCATCCTTTGACATATTCCACCATGAGCTTGTTTCCAAGCACTCGATTGTCAGTGCAGATGAAATACAACTCGTGCTTGGCCACTACGGAATCGAAAGGAATCAGCTTCCGCGAATCCTCAGAGATGATCCAGCTGCCAAGGCACTTGGAGCGAAGCCCGGTCAAGTCGTGAGAGTTGAACGCGATAGTGCAACTTCTGGCATCGTATATTACTACCGTCTTGTTGTGGATTCCAGCTAAACAATGTACTTAGAAGGTAGAATTGGCAAACACTCTACAACTCTTATAAGGGCGCCAAGTAAGGATGAGTTGTTCTAGTCGGGTGTTGTCAATTGGTAGAGCTACCTTCCATTGTAATGAAAACGAGAGCTCTTCTGAATCTACGCAGATATGTTGTGGATGAAGTCCTCGAATATGAGAATAGATACGCGCTTTATCCTGAAAAAACGGATGAAGGAGATGTCTTAAAGACTGTAGTCTGGATTTTCAAAGAGCAGAAAGTCATTGGAGTAGCCATAGTCAGAGACATCGCGAAGGAGATGGAAGAAACCAACTCCATTCAAGGTATGCTTGTAGGAGGGACAAGGTACACACCTGCTGCCAAGAAGCATGCTAGAATTTCGAGGGTCGAACTTGTTGAGGGCGGATATGCTTCGTTTGACCTGTTCGGACATGAGCTGGTTCCCCAACATATAATCGCTGAAGAGAGCGAAGTGCAACTAGTGCTCCGTCATTATGGTATTAAGAAGCCTCAATTGCCAAGAATACTGAGAGACGATCCAGCAGCGAGAGTCTTGGACGCAAAGGTCGAACAGGTTATCCGGATTGAACGGGCCAGTCCTACATCTGGCTCTATCTATTACTACCGACTTGTTGTTGATGTGGCTTCCTAGGCCTAGAAGACAACTACTCCCAGAGCCATTCCGACTAAGAGCATGACAGCACATGCGATAAATGGCACAGTGATGTTGTCTGTACCCTTTGGACTCACCAATTCCACCAATGTAGCGGTTGTTGCACCAACCAATGCAAGTATGAACATTTCAGTCCAGAGTATTGCATTTCCCAAAACGAAGGCGTCGTATCCGGTGAAGAGGGTCCCGAAGTACCAAAAGGATAGAAGTGATCCTAGGAATCCGAATACAAAGAGGGCTAGGCAGCCTTGAAGACTTCTCTTGGATCCAAAGATAACTACGGTGTGGTTTTGTCCGTACTTCATGCCTATGGGCGCTGACATGCCATCACCAAACATCATGATGTGAATTCCTGCAGCTCCTAGGAAGAAGATCGCCTCGTTTCCAGTAAACGTGAAGAGCCCTGTTAGCACAGTGACCGAAACCGCGTACCAAAAGGGTCCTCTTACACTCGCATTTTCGACATCTTCAGGGCGAGCCATGGCTGCGAAGAATCTTCCGAATCTCTCAGTGTTAGCCATTGAGGTCATTAGCACGAACAGAAACCCTACGAACGTAGCTAACCACGGGTGCGGGAAGAAGGGAATAGTCCAGATTGCGCCTCCTCCAAACATGTGCACGATTTTCCGGGTGAATTCTGCATCTAGGTTTAGTTTGCGACGCATCACGTCTCCCATTGTTAGGACAAAGACGGCGTAAATAACAGCAATAGCGAAGACAACGATGTCAGCTGGCAGGATTGCGAATTCCACTTGCACAATTAACTACTCCAACTGAAGTTGCAAGCATAACAGCTCGATATATCTATCGGCTGACTTGAGAGTTCATCTCCCTGACCTGGCTTCTAGACCTGTTTCGCGACATATGCTTGTGATTGCATCGTCCACAATCCTAGTGACTGTTTCCTTGTCGCTCCCTCTTGAAGACACCCAGACTTTCAACACATGAGAAGTTCCGTAGGTTCGGGGCATCGATTTGATGTATACGCCAGGATGCATTTTCATCACGATGTCGATGATTGGGGAGAAGACACTCTCATCGCGCATCTCAAACTCAACAACTCGCTCACAGAACTCGCTTGTGCCTTTCTTCTTAATCCACAGCACAATCGACTCCTCAAAGATCATTTTCAGCTCGCTTGGCACACCCGGCAGACAGAATATCGTGACGTTATCAATCTCGAGCATTACGCCGGGAGCGCCTCCAACAGTGTTATTGAGCGGCGCAGAACCTTTTGGAATGCGTGCCATCTTTCTTCTGCTCTCCGTTATCTCCGGGCTGTTCACTATCCCTCTTTCGTACAAATTCCGGTATTGCCTTTCCACCATACTGAGGGCTTTTTGGTCCTCCACAAGGTTTCTGCTGAAAGCTTGAGCAACGGCTTTCAACGTCATGTCATCATGGGTGGGACCAAGTCCGCCCGACGTAATCACAAGATTGCATGTTTCCATGAGGAACTTCAGAGCGCGTCCAATCTCGGTGAGGTTATCCCGCACTGAAACAAGCCGATTCATTTCAACCCCGAGCGGTGCCAAACGAATCTCCATCCAGTTGGAGTTCGTGTCAAGCACAAGTCCATCTAGGACTTCATCACCGATTGCCAGGATTCCAGCCCTCAGTGTTCCCTCTGAAGATTCAGTGCCCTCGGTCATTATCTATCTCTCCTGTTTGCCAAGCATAAGCTCCGAGTCCAATAGATTGCTGATGCTTTTCATGGCATCTAGTCGGATTCGAGCTAGTTCCTGGGCTCGTTCCGTATTCATGCTCGCGGCTATTCTTTCGGCAAGAGTCAGATAATCACCAAGTTCATCGGCCAAGTCCTTGAGGTTAAAGCCAGGTCTTGCTTTCTGCATGTATACAATCATGTGAGCAAAGACGGTGACTCCTAGTTTCACTAGCTTGTCGGCTTCCCAAAGTATCTGCGCTTCCATGGGCTCAAGCGGACTGTCCAGAGTGAGTCCTACGTGCTTCCGGATTGTGTCGCAGATTCTTTCTACAGTATCGGGGTCGATCCCCTCCTTCAGCAGAATCTCTCTGGCATCCTTTGCGCTGGTTTCTCCATGGCCAGGGACGTCACTCATTCCGGGTTTGGCGAAGTCGTGCAGCCAGGCCGCTGTTGTTACGATGTCCGTATCAGCTCCCGCAGCTTTTGCTAAATCCTTAGCAATA
>JAUWOA010000039.1 GCA_030612365.1 Candidatus Thorarchaeota archaeon | reverse complement strand
ATGACGAGCTTTATGGGCGAGCTTACGGGTTCAGAAGGGGCTCGATGGAAAACAGAGTTTGGATCTGGTTCCACACTCTTGGTAGAGGTGGGGGAATGGACAACAGGGGTTCTTGCAGTTTCGAGAGAAACGAATGAAGGGCGGAGCAAGCTTAGACGTGTCGTGAAGGAATTTGAGGACAGCTTCAAATATCTAAGACATGATGATGCAATCGAAGCCCGTTTATTCAAGGACTTCGACCAATTCGTGAGGAGAACATTCCTTGGAGATAGATTGACAGAACGCTCGGTCATTCTAAAGAATTCGAACAGGTACGATGCTTCTGGTCAATACGAGTCCCCCAGCATAGCTTTCAAAATAGCAAAGCTCCTGCACCTAACAACGAGCGGCCAATCCTTGTCAGAGATAGCTGAGGTCCAAGGTTTTGAAATGCGAGAGGTAGAGGAACTAGTGTCTAGGGCTCTTTGGAAAAAAGCCATTTATCTGAGCTATGTGCCATCAGATGATGATATCCTTTCGACTTCAGAGAAGTCATCAGGTATCCTGCTAAGTCGTGAGAACCCCCTGAGAATCTCTTTGCAGACCTTGAGAATAGTAACCGCCCTTGATGGCCGCACTCCACTAATATCGATTATAGAGAAGCAGAATCTCTGGACCGCGAATTCCGTGCTCTATGAACTTGGCAGTTTAGTAAACAAAGGTTACCTACAAAGGGCTTCAATTGAACGGCGACTACTTCTCGTCAACGAATGTATCCTTTCCGCACTCGTTCGAGCAAGCGTTAAGGTGAGAGGATCCCCGGATGCTACGAAATACTTCTTCACAGGGCAAGATAGAGGAATTGAGATTCATCCATGGGTTGGAAGGATCAAGCTCCAAGACAACATGGCTGTTAGATGCCAACTCGATGAAACCATGACGCCAGAAGATTTGGATGACATGTACGACGCAGTTGAGTTCCTGACTCTCACGGTGGCAGACCAGCTATCAAACGATGCTGGGCCGCTCACCGCCAAGTATCTATTATCGGGTATAAGGAAACGGTGTCGCGCAATCTGGAGTTCTTACTTAATGGACATAGTAGTCTAGATCGAGCTAACGCAATCCGGTTTGTTTTCAATGCTTCGCATTCTGCAGTCCTTGGTGTACTGCGGGTGGCCGCGCAAAGCACACTCCTGCAGCTGAGTTGAGCCACAAACCGTTTCAAATCCACCGTATGAAACAGAAGAACCAGTTTCAAGCCCTAGCTAAGATTCATAATCTGTACACCCTCATAGAAAGCTCATGTACACGCAGCGCGCCAATTGAAGATTTCACTTTCTACTGATTTGTACACGCGGCAGCAATTCGCGCCATTTCCTAGCTAATTAGCTAACGGAAGGAAATTATCGCCTTAGGAACGCGCGAAAATGCGCAAGAAACTGCAAATTCCAATGTAGAAAGCTCAGATTCCGCTGTATTTGCAGATTGAGCTTCCAGTTCGGTATGGCGCGTTTACACATCAAAACCGAATGGGTTTATATTGAAGATAACGTTTACTCTTTTCTTGTCAACCGCCGGGAGGGCCAAGACAAAATGATGATGTTCACACGAATGCTCAGGAGACAAGGCTTCTACAGGGTTAAGAACCAGGACGAGCCAGTATACATGAAACACAATGTCGGTTTGGGCGGCGTTTACGTCCGAATTGAGAATAAGAAAGCAATGCTCACCGTTCGAGATCTAGGTATTCAGGAAGAGTTCACCAGGGTCAAGCAACTGGAGAATTACATCACTGACCTTGATGAACAGGCTTATCGTCAGAAATGCTTCATTGTTCACAAGATGCGGGGAACTGCAGGATCCTAAAACTTGTAGAACTGTCCACTCTCTATCTCAGCGTCCACTCTCTAAACCGGCTCGTCAACGAAACGCACTAGGTTGGCGAGTCTGCCTTCTCTTCCTTTTTGAAGTTTCCAGCTAACCCCAAAGAATATGCTCGGAATCTCTACTCAATCTACTCGTAAATGAACAAAACTTGCAGATTGGCCAATATGGTGTAGAGCAACGTGCCGCAATTCGCGCTCTAGCGCCGCAGTTTGTTGGCCATATATGTGGGAGCTGCTGCAAGAAGAGTAGCCCTTACGGACCTTGCACCAACAAGCATCTCCGCGATGATCTTGCAGCTCCTATCTGATCCCATCAGACTTGACCCAAGTCCGCCAGAAACTGACTCTACCATCCTTTGCTGTAGCCACAGTCCCCATTTGAGATTGGAGCCAATGGTTTTAATCCAGTTCTTTTCGTACTTGGACAGAACCCCGGCTGAGTAGTCCCGTTTTCTTACTGCTTTTGCAGCTGTTTGTGCCGCCTTCTTTCCCGCTGTCATCGAGTAGTGGATTCCCTCTCCTGTTATTGGGCAGCAGTGTCCGGCTGCATCACCCGCAAGCATAAGCCGGTCTGTGAATGAGGGTTGCACAACGCCTGCAAGAGGAACTAATGCTGATTCCCTCTTGACAATCTCTGCGCTTTCCAGGCTCACTTCAGCAGAATCAGCATGAGAAACAAGGTGATCAAGGTAGCCAAACATGCGTTTCTTCCTATCCTTGAATGACCTTAGCAGTCCCCCTGTGCCCACTGCAATGTCACGACCGCGGGGGAACACCCATGCGTATCCGCTGGGTGAGAAGTCGCTGCCATAGTAGAAATCGTTCACTCCATTCAAAGCGCTCAATGATGAAGATATTCGCATTTGATATTGAGCTGTATAGCCCATTAGATGATCAGGAAGCCGCTCTCGCAATTGTACTGTCTTGAGTGATACAGGATTTACGCCGCTAGCATCAATTACAATCTCTGAAGTCAGCTTCTCGGATTGTCCTTGTTTATGTAGTGTAATCTCACATCCAGATTGCTTGATAGATACGCGCCCTACCTCAGTTTGGAGACGTACCTCTCCACTACCCGCGCCAACATACTTCAGCATCGTCATACCAAGGTCTGCGCGACTAACGTTTACGCCAACCTTTGCTCCAAATTCCACTGTCTTCATGTCTTGCCTTGGGAACTTCATACGCACTGTTGTTACTGGATGTGCTCCTGGAAGAGTGCTTATGTCAAAATTGCGAAGAGCGCTGGACGGAATGAAGCCCGCACACGCCTTATTTTCTCCCGGCACCTTCTCTCTACTCAGCAGCACATAGTCAATGTCCAGTTCAGTTAACACTCTAGCAGCAGTTAGGCCTGCTGGTCCCGCACCAATGATCACAACAGGGGTGTCGACATTGGACATAATTACCCGTCGCGATTGATGAAATCCAACATAAAACACTAATCCCTTTGAATCTCAACTCTCTTTAACCGAACAATGCAAGTAAACGTTAGGTTCCGGGCTTACAAGAGGATAGATAGTAGAGTGTACTGGGGGGTGCATCTCATCTTGCCCAATGAGTCGAACGAACCTAAGAAGAACGCACTGTTCTTTTGCAGCTCCAGTACACGCATATTTCTTTTAATGGCAGTAGTACACGTTAGCTGGAATTCGTACATCCAGCACGCTTTCTGGCAGAGAGTCCTTCTCGACTTGAAATGGGAGAACACTTGGAAAGAAACTTGATAGCGAGTGCGCATCGCCAACAAGTATCGTTTACTTTTAACCTATGCAGTGGTTGCCTAGTATATGGGCCCTTGTAATACACAGTGATGCTCGTCATGCGTAAAACGATGCAAGCAAACCATGATTCACTTTGACTCTATCGTTTACTATGAAATGCATGAGATATCAAGGTTGGCTTCTGAAAAAGGGATTGTCTGCAGTTGTTCTGAAGCTTCCTAACTGTCTAGTGCTTCAAGGAAATCCTTGAAGTGTTTGCAGAGGCCCCCCATCCAAAACAGATTGCCAAAACACTCTTTCTTGAGGGAGTTGCGCTCCACGCGACACTGGAAATTCATTTCCCCATCGAAGAAGACGCAAAGCTCGTTCTCGATAGAAGGATCTTCCACTACAATCTGGTGCAAATCTCGCATCATGGAAGCATCCTTTATTTCCAGCCACTCCGATGTTGGTCCTATAATAGACTTCACTGACTCAAGCAGCTCTATCCGTGGCTTTTCCTCGCGAACCCAAGTAGTCATCAACTCGCTTACATCTGCGATGAATGAATGTACCGAGTGTCCTGCTTCAATTGAGAATTCCTTTGCTTTTCGATATAGTTCGAGTGCGCTATCGAATTCTCTCCTCAAGAAGTGTGCATCCCCTGCCAGGAAATATGCGAAACACAGGAGATCTTTCATTCCCGAGCTCTCAGCCAAGGAGATTGTTTCTTCGTAAAGCTTAATTGCCTCGTCCATCCTGCCGCGTCTTAATGCAACATCACCCAGATTAACCTTGGAAACCGCTATCCCTCTCATGTACTCTGCCTCTTGGCTTATTTCCAGCGCCTTGCGGTTGTACGTTTCCATCCGGTCGAACTGCTCCAAAACCCGGTCAATTTCTCCAACATTGATGAAGGAGTTGGCTACCCCGATTTGGTTGTTTAGCTGCTGCTGAATCACCAAGACCTCCTCAAACTGGTCTCTGGCATCTTGCAGCTCGCCTCGATCTAGAAAAATCACTCCTCTAATGTTCCGTGTATTGGCAACGCCATGCAAGTAACCCATTCGCTCATACTTTCGAAGAGCGGAGATAGCTAGATCCATTGCCCTATCGTACTCATGAGCCGTTCTCATGACCCGGGCTCTTTCATAGCTAATGTCTGTAAGCGCTAGTTGATGGTCAAGGTGTTTCGCAGCCTCTTCTGCTGCATCTAACCGGATCAAAACTTCCTCCATAGGTTCAGATTCTCGTGTTATCGCTGCAAGCATAATCCGCGGTCTGAGTAACGCTGCCTGGACCCTATTGCGTATCTCTGCATTCTTGCTGGTTGTCATTGTTACTTTGTCAATGCTCTCAAAAGCGACTGTTTTGGCATGGTCAGTATAGCCAAGATCTACGAGTATTGACGCAAGCAGGCCCGAAAGCTCTGCGAATACGATGTGGTCTCGTGCTTGCCACGCCTGATTCACATAGTTTCGCAAATTATTCACCCATCGCGGATCCAGACTCTGTCTGCAATTAGCAGCCGCGGCGTATCCTTTGCAAGCTATGTTCGGGGTTCCTTTGGTCAAGACCTGATTGTAGCTGTACAATCCTCGAAGAAAGGCTGCCTTTGCGCACATAGTCACGAAGCTGGGGCTCTTATCCTTCCATTCACTGCTTCTGACATACTCAATCAGGATGTCGGTAAATGCCATGAATCGGTCCTTGCCTGTCCTTATGGCCGTGGCTAAGCTTCTTTCAAGGTCCTCGATTTCGGAGGAATCTAGCCCATACTCATGCATAGCAAACTCGGGTATTACTGAATTCTCGGCCAAGGCAACTCAAGCACCAATTATCTATCGAATGGGACCTTCCGAAAAACCGCAAACACTCAATTTAAGGTTCTAGTGGTTTTATCCGCATGCGGCTAAGACCAGAAGGCGCCACCAATACATCGCTAGTTATGTGATGGAACACATCCCATTTGAATCATATTCCGTTGTATCAAGGTCTAACGGTGATTTCTAAAGACGGGCGCAACCTTCCTGACAATGTCAATCAAATCATACATGCTGAAAGGCTTCCGAATAAACGCTCTTGCACCAGCAGCGAAAACCAACTCACCAAGGTCATCCTCAGCGTTAGAAATGGCTACAATCGCAAGTATTGAGTCAAGGTCAAGAATACTCTCTATGAGCTTAACGCTCTCCACTTCAGGGAGTCCCAGATCGAGAATGACAATATCAGGTGCATATTGACTCACTGCTACAAGCAGTTCAGTGCTCTGGGAAACCTCTCTAATAACTTCAAAACCCGCATCTTCAATCGACAGGCGCAATAATGCTCCAAGTAACGGTACATCACTTGCTATTACTACTCTCATCTCAGATTTGTCTGACAAAACAACCATGCCTCCGAGATGATGCTTAATGATGCCGGGATGACCCATCTGAGCACTCTTATTCCTCTACTGCACTCTCAACTAGATCAAGCATGTGTCTGATCGTCACCGGCTTTAGTCCAAAACTCGAGGCTCCGTTGGTCATCGCAGATTCTCTTACATTTGCATCTGCGCTAATGAACACGATGCGGGCCTTTGGATCTAATGCAAGGATATCTGACATTGCTTCGAGTCCGTCCTTGTTGGGCATTCGATGATCTAGGATGATGACATCGGGCTTTGGATCCATCTGTTTGAACTTGTCTACGGCCTCAGTACCATCGTATGCGTCAGCAATCACTTGATGTCCCTTGATTGCGAAAACGTCCTTGTAAAGCCGATGCAGGATAGCTTCGTCATCGATGATAAATACTGTAACCATACTCTCTTGCCTACCTGTACGCTCGTAGACTGTTTCTAAGTTGTCGCTCGCTGAAGGTAGTCTATGTAGTCCCTGCAGTCATTGCGCGCTGACTGGTTAGCTCCTGTTTAACGATATAAACTATATTGGGTTAGGCATCCCTTGGTAAAGCTCTTCACTTCGCCATTTAGTTTTTGATCCATTTCTTTATCGCTCACTTTTGTCACTCAGAACATGTCGATTTTTCGAAAGGTTTTACTCATGTGGGATCATCGCTTTCACTTTTTTTCTTCCGCCACCACTTCCTTCATTGCCTTCAAACTTTGAAAGTGGGGGCAGTATCAGCGGCATCTTCATAACGGCCGCATGCAATCCTCAATCTGTTCATCATTGTATTCTTGAAAATAGCAATCATGTATTTGCGGTCATAGCATTCCTCATGAAGAACGTTCAATAATGCTGTATCCATTTGTCGAATACGGATAGTTCATCTTGACCCTACTATCACCTGCAGCTGTATTCAGTTACTGTGTATTGGTAGCTTCCACCGAGGATAACCCGGCCTATTTGCATACTTTTTATTGTCATAGACTGTATCACTCAGTTTCTGGGTATGTGGGGTTTTACGATGGGCTCCAATTGGTAGATGAAGGTGTTATGGATCGGTAACAGATTTTGTTTACTACAATGAATGTTATAATAATTGGTATGGCAGAACAACAAAGGCGATTGAATGATTATGCCTCAAATTGGTACAGTGTGAACCAAACAAAGGCAGTTGGATTTAGTTTAAGAAGTAATAAAAAGATTAGATGTATGGTTAATACAATAACGCTCAGTAAAAAATACCTACAATGCTTATTTGAATGAATGTAGTATCTACCGACTCAGATAGAAAGTGAGTTGTAAGGCTGAAGTGTGTATTCAGGCATGAAAACTGAGTGTTAGGAAGTATTGAGTTTATGCTATTTATCCCGGTCTAAAGGCTTGGATGCGAGGTAGGATTTGGTGTGGAAACAGTCAGATCCACCAACTAGCACAAGCGCGCAAAGAAGGTGTGCCTAAAACTGGATTTTATTGAGTACGGAACTGCACATCAACAGTTCTATATTGATGGAGAATACGTGGACATCGTAATGATAGAGATATTCCGATCAGACATTCAGGGTCGATAAGGATGTTAAAACTGATAGAAACGCATTCAACCATTTACCCAAATTGGTATAAGATGATGAAGAAAGGAATGAGTTAGAACGAATTGCGTTATGGTGTTAGAGAATGACGAATAAGAAGAAAATCCTCGTAATCGATGACGAGCGCATCACAACACAGCTTGTTCAGGTATTCTTAGAACGCTACGATTTTGAAGTGATCTGTGCCTATGACGGAGTAGAGGGTATTGAGGTTGCGCGAGCTGAGAAACCGGACCTGATTCTATTAGATATCGTGCTCCCCAAGAAAGATGGCTTCGATGTGTGTGAGGAGCTAAGGAGTGATCCAGATTTCAAAGATGTTCGTATCGTCATGTTCACTGCTAAGGGTCTTACTGAAGACATTGAAAGAGGTCGTCAAGTTGGAGCTGACGAATACATAATCAAACCATTCTCAGGGAAGAACCTTCTAGTTGTCATTAAGAAACAGCTTGGGCTATGAACTATGGTGAGTGTGGATAAGCCATAGTTACTCGAACTCTATTGGGACATCCTTCTCAGTCAGGTCATCCTTCTTCTTTGGATGCTTCGCTTTTCTTGGCAGATTAAACATCTTCTCAAACAGGTTTAGCGCCTCACGAATCGGCTCTGACCACTGATCTTGTCCAGTTGTCGTTTCAACAGGAACGCCCATGCGGACTGGGTTAATGAGCGCCCTTACACGCTGACAGCTCTCTTGATCCCACCTACACTCGTTCATGACCCCTTCGATGCGTCGAATTATCTCCTCACGAATAGAGGCAAGGCGCATTCTCTCCTCTTCAATAACGCTCAGTTGTTTGTACGTTTTGTCTAACTCCCCAAGGAGTCTGCGTACAGCCTTTACATCGGAATCTGTATCGCGTATGACAAGGCTTGGATGCGAAGCAAGTGCGCCTGGATGCTGTCTTTGGGTGAATCGCATCAAGAATGCGTTTGGCGATATTGTAGTTGACAAACCGAAACTTGCTTTCAGGCGGTAGTATATCCTTTCCGGACCTAGATCACTGTCACCCGCTTCCCGTTCTACAAGAGCTGCGTCCTGTAGTGCGTCTAAGTGCTTCAGGACCACTCGTCTGTTTAGCTCCAGAAGCTTGCTTAGCTCGTATGGGTATCTTGGGTTCTGTGCCAAAAGACGCAATATGCGCCTTCTAGTAATGTGGCCAAGTGCCTTGAACACCTTGTCAAGGTCTTCTGGATCTTTTCTTGTCAACGACGACAGTCCTCCAAGTACACCTAGAAAAGAGGAGCATTCCACATACCAGTTAGGATAGTAAACCACTCTATCATCAGTTTGCTGGGTGTCCAACTCACATTAGAGATAGTCATCCACCCGGACGGCCCGACATTGTCCTGTTTCGCTTCAACGTTCGCTTCTACATTTACGTCTGCAATCAAGTTTACATCACATCAAGTGCTGGACTAGAGTAATAGTCGGTCCCTAGTACATCCTGTTGCATCACTAATAAGACTTGTGAACCATGCGGTCCCTAGTTCGCATGAGCATTATCGCGCTTCGAGAACCATCTTGGCCATCTTGCTGAAGCTGTCGTCTACGTTTTCGTTTAGCTTCACTGAAGATTCAAGATAAATTCCACCGAAGCGCTCCGCAATCCTCTTACCATCCGCTCTTGACACAACTCGCTCATCTTTTAGATCTGTCTTGTTGGCCACGATAATACGTTCGTATCCTTTGAGGTGTGAGTCAACTTCCTTTTTCCAATTGGCTAGTTCCTTAAAACTCTCTCGGGAAGTTACATCATACATGAAGAGAACGCCCTTTGACCCTGGATAGAATCCCGCTCGAACGCTTCCTAGGAAGTCTTGGGACCCCATATCCCAAATCTGAAGCTTAACTCTGTCGCCATCGAGCTCCACATTCTTAATGGCAAAATCTGCTCCCAGTGTGGGCGCATAGTATTCGCGAAACTTTCCCGTGGTATAACGCAGAATCATTGAGGTCTTACCCACGGCCGCTCCGCCCACTGTGACAATTTTAAACAAGTATGATGGACTCATGACGAATATCAAATCCTCCAGTATCATATACCTAGTTCAATGTTGCGGACAACTCACTGATTCATGAAATCTGAGAGCAGGCTCACAAGATCAACTAAGCTTTTCTTCTTGCGGGTAAGCTCCTTAGGCAAAGTAGTTTCATATTGCTTTGAGAGAATCAAAAGCGTCAATCTGGCAGCTGGACCGAGCTTTGAGTATTCCAACAAGAAGCGTTCTAAAGATTCCTGACTATTGTCACCGTGTCGCTCGTCATCGGGGTCGTCGATGAGAATGACACCTGCTTTGGTACATGTTTTCACAATGCTTTGTCTGCCGTAGATGGTTTGCCCTCGTCTACCAAGTATACTGACCATCTCCCGAAGACCGGTTTCATCTTGATTCATTTGTTGATCAGCTCCAGCCAGAATGAGAACTCTTCAAACCCTCTGAGATCTTGAGCAGTATAGCGGTTCAGCAGGTACGCTTCATAAGCTTGAGTCAAGGTTTCCACGAATTTCTTCAACTTCTTTCTTTCAAGAGCGACTGAGAATTGAGCAAGCAGCTTCATCCAATCAGCGTACAAATCCATTAATCGTCTGGGGTCGAGGCCTTCAAGAAGTCTGGAATCGTACTCAACAGACCATTTGTTATCCACCAATCTAATCTCCCCCACAACTTCTGGCGCAGAACCCATGGTCAGTGAAGACTGCAGCGCGTTGGTC
The DNA here is from genome assembly GCA_030612365.1 of Candidatus Thorarchaeota archaeon. GTDB lineage: Archaea > Asgardarchaeota > Thorarchaeia > Thorarchaeales > Thorarchaeaceae > WTCK01. The sequence goes on along the minus strand of JAUWOA010000039.1, from coordinate 7,362 downwards.
ATTTCGCCGGATGAATACACCTTCTCTGCAACTCTAATGGCTATGTCCATTGCTTCCTTTGCGAGTAGAATTCGTCTCCTCTCAGGTGATAATGGTTCTATTACTTGCATGTCAAGAAGGGTTTCTATAGCATCAACCAAAGCTTCCCTTTCGAGTTGGCCTTCAAGCGCGTTCATGATTTCCTCCACAGTTCTCCTTCCGTCAAACATGCCAGACAGCCGAGGAAGCAGAACTGCGATATCCGGATGATTTCGTTTCAGCTCTTCTCTTTCCGCAGATGAAGACTGCAACAGTGGGTTAAGTCTGGACGTTGAAGCTATAATGTCTCTTGTGTCCAGGATTCTGCGAAACGCAACTGCTCCTATCACCCAAAGGCGTGAAATCTCCTCTATGACCTCTTCTCTTGGAAACCCGCTCTGCTCCTGAATGAGTTCCAAAGTGCGCACCCCATCGATATGGGATAAGATAGGGCTTGTCAGATCGGGTAACTGCTCATCATCAGAACTGACCAGGAATGGAATCCATGAAATGGATATCCGTCCAGAAGTTAATCGGTGAATGATACTCTCACGGAACTTGGGAAAACACGTGTGAATATCCATGGAATCTATCTTTTCAACGCTCTTCCCCTTGAGCCATTTGCTCTCGAATTCCTTGAGCATGGATGTCATAACAGGTCCGAATCGCTCCTGCAGTTTTCCAAGACTGATGATTAGGAGATCTGCTTTCTTCCCGGAGGTGATATTGAATAGTCGTGCACCATAGTCAACTTGAAATTGTGATGCACCCTTTTCGATTACCTCTTTGGAAAAACTCTGAATCGCTGTGAAGAATCCTGACACCAGCATTGGATCAATATCAAGGACTTTCGGGTCCAGCTTCATGAAGAAGAGCGGGATACCACCCTTGTCCATCAACATTATAGCTTGGATGTTATGGTCCGCCAACGCTAGAGCTCCCTTCAACGTATCGCGTGGTCCATTCAACCTATGAATTTATGCCTTCTGTGATAGCGTGCTGCTCTTGGATCTATACCGACTTAGCAGACTTCCGGTCTTGTCATAGATTGGACCTTGCCCTGTCAGGTAACCGGATACGCCTTCTTTCCCAGAAATTACAGGTCGAGATGCGAACATCATCAGATGTCTCAGAAACTCGAGGTCAGTGACTTTCCTACCCTGTTTTCTCTGGTATCGCATCTTCTCCTCTTCCCACGTCAGAATATCACGCGGTGTTAGACCCTTGAAGAGCTTATTCTTTAGTCCCGCTTTCTTCGACACTTCATGGTCCTCCATATAGTTCTCTTAGTTAGACTAGTTAGAATGCTAACCATAGGAAGAGTGGATTGTTTGCCATATCAGAATGAGTATTATGACGGCTGACAAATGCTTTGTTGTGCTGAATGTTGGATACAAACACGAATAGTATTATAGTATTGATGAGGTTAATGCCTTCAAGTCGTGAAATAGAGTAACGATTCAGGCGATTAAGAGGGAGCAATGAGAAATGAAAGGAAAGGTATTCCTAGGTTTGGCTTTTGTTGTTTTTCTATTTCTGCTGTTTCAACCAGCTCAAGAAATCGAATTTGCTTCAATAGTAGATGATGAAGCTACCGGGACACATACGATAGCATATGAATCTCACGATCCCATTGTGATCACGACAGATAGTGATTTCGAAACACAGGGTTGGCCAGGAAATGGAACTGTCGAAGATCCTTATATCATTGAAAATTTGATCTTTTTCGAAAATGAAACTGGCAAGCTATCTGTTTATGTAGCAAATACAACAGCAGTATTTACAATTAGAAATTGCTATTTTAGTACCAATTTTTCGGATAGCTACAGTTCTGATTGCAGCGCAATTCGTTTATCTCAAACAACCAATTGTATTGTCCATAACAATAGTATTCTTGGCTATAAATTTGGCATTTGGACGAGTGGTTGCGGTAATCTAGTAATTGATGGCAATAATATTTCAAGCCATTTTGGGATTGCTCCCTATTATGGCGAGGAAAACATAACTATTACTAATAATCGATTACAGGAATGTGGTCATGGTATATACGAGTTTGTTACAGCGAGCATAATCAATAATACTATCATTGAATCAGGTTGGGCAGGTATACATAGTTATCATTCAAATAACTCCCTGATAAGAAATAATACTTGTATAAATGGAACTATGGGTATTTCGTTGGATGCCTTTAGTTGCAATACACTCATCGTTAATAATACGATAGAGAATACGGGCAATGAGGGTATTATTCTAGAGTATCGTAGTTTCAACAATACGATAATGTGGAATACCATGAATAATTGTGCCTGTTCATCTAAAGACGACGGTACTAATAATACCTTTAGTTATAATTATTGGAGCGACTATGACGGCTATGACCTAGATGATGATGGTTACGGTGACACTCCATACGCTATTTCTGGCAGTGCTGGTTCGGTAGACAATTATCCGACAGGGGCAATGTGCACATTAATAGTCCTTGATTGGCATAGTGGCACTTGGCTCAATGAAACTGCATATCAACTAAGTGCACTATTCGGTGTTGATTGCCAGTATTACGTTTACACACCAGCGATTATTCATACAGATCTTACTAGCACGTTCACTGGAGAGAAAGGGAATATTTCAGCTGGTGAGAGTTCCATAATAATTTACGTGGCAGAGAGATTTTGGGGTGCATCCATATACTTCAACACAACCTATGAGTCAATTGAGCCACTGTGGTTGCCTGATATAATGCATGCAGGTGTGAGTAGTCTGGCTCCTGTAGAAACGGATAGAACAATCGAACTCAGGTTCAGATTCGATTGCAGAATGTTTTGGGAATTTTCAATTGATGGTGTCATTCGTGAATCTGGAATTGTTAACGATTCACGGTGGTCGCATGAATATCTAGATTTTGTTTTTGATAAGAACTTGACAGCTGGATACCATAGTTATTCGTTCAATGGCACAACCAATCTAGCCTATCCCTATAATTGGGACTTGCGAACTGGTAGCTACACTAATGTTCTTCCAGAAATAGATGCTGTGTCTGATCTTGAGTATGAGTTAGGTACTTCGGGACACACGATTACTTGGAGTCCCTTTGATGAATATCCGGATTCTTATGAGGTGTATCGAAATGGATCACTAATCGAATCTGGAGGATGGGATGGCTCTTCAATAACTGTTGATGTTGATGGGCTGGAACTCGGACCGCATAACTATACTCTGTTTGTTAACAATACGTTAGGGCTTTTTGCTGTCAGTTCAGTAAATGTATTGGTAACCCAAGACATAACGCCACCAGTAGTGGATAGTCCTTCGGATGTGACTTACTATGAGGGTCAAACGGGTAATACCATCATATGGACTCCCTATGACTTGAACCCCATTTACTATGAGATACGCCGAAACAGTACACTGGTAAAATGGGGATGGTGGAACTCCTCTTTGGAAACAATTAGTATCAACGTGGATGGCTTGAATGTTGGATTTCACAACTACACTTTGCTTGTGAGTGACATCACCTGGATTCACAACGCAACCGATTGTGTAGGTGTCATAGTGGTTGGAGAAACGAATCCCCCACTCGTTGACAATCCACCTGACATCCAGTACTATTACGGTGACGAGGGGTACTTCCTCACATGGAGCACGTTTGACGAGAATCCCTTGGCTTATTATATCCTAAGGAATGGCTCGCTCTTACTTTGGGATTGGTGGGCATACGGCGACTGGAACATCTCAATAGACTTGGATAATCTTGAAATCGGAATCTACAACTACACTTTGAATCTGATTGATAGTGACGGTCATAATTCGACGGACAATGTCATAGTAATAGTCATACCAGAAACTGGAATAATTGGTGATATTGGCTCGATCATGTCATTGGCAACTATTCTTGGGTCTATAGTTGTAATAGTAGTGTTCTCAAAAATGATCTATCAAGCTCGGAAGCAAAATAAGTGGAATACGAAGATGCGTGATGATACACGGAACTAAGCAAAGAGTCTGCCAATCCTCCATATAGTGCGGCCTGACCTGTGGATAATCTTCTTCATATTCTCTAATCTGCATAGCTCCGAAAACACACTCTGAAGCGACTAGCGAGAGGAAACCATCCAGTCTTTAATCTCGGATAGAGAGTCCATACTGGAGTCAGCACATCTATATGTGCACATACTACGTGGATTCTAGCCTTCTGACTCTGCAGGTTCTTTGCTCGCGATGTCCGCGGTTTCTTTGCTGTCTTTCTTTTCTGAAGGCGCAGGGGTGAATGTCGCAGCTGTGGCCTCAGGTTTGCTCACAGGCTCTGTCGGGGCTGTATGATAGAGGCTTGCTGAACGTGTCTGCTTGAACTCCATGACCCCTGTCCAGGTCGCTGACTTGTTCGCTATGGGGGTCAGTTTCTTGATTTTAAAAGTGATAATTGCAGCAACGTCGATCAATATGATGTTCATAGCTAGAAGTGCTAGGGATCCGGTCCCAATTGATATTGCGATTGGGGCTCCATAGGCGATGCCAAGTATAATCATCATTCCCACATTGACAGCCGGCGGCATCAATGCCGCTGAGATAGCAACACCAACTAGACTTGACATATCGCCTCTGGTAACGGATATCGCCACTGCAGCACCCGAGAAGATTGCGATTCCGATGTCGAGCCCGGAGAACATATTCCCCCTTCGAGTAATTTCCGTAAGTATGGTAGCATTCGATGCAAACTCCCCAGTCCCTGCCACAACGCGTGCAAGCAGGCCAGGGTCCAAAATAGGCATCAGGAGCGCCATTACCCCTCCCACTGCAAACGAAAATGCTAGTGCAATTAGTTCGTTCTTCGTGCCCTTAATGAAAAGTGAATTGTCACCAACCACGTGTCCAAGCGCTACTCCTAGCATCGGACCCATGAGCGGAGACAGTAGCATCGAAGCAACAATAATGACCATGTTGTTCTGCATCAGGCCGAAACCGGCCATGACCGCTGCAACGACCACAAATGCGATGAAGTCGAAGCTCAGCGATGCTTGTTTCTTGACATTTTCGTAGATCTCCTCGACCGCAAGACTGGCCTCTCTATGCAGCATCTTGTCATTTTCTTCTTCAATCTCCCTTGGAAGTGAGGCAGTTAGATCCAGGATGTCCACATAGCCGTATTCCACGCCAATGCCACGGCTCTTTAGCTTCTCCACGGTTTCCAAGACAGCCCCGTCCGGAATCCGGAACTGCAAGACATGAGCGTTATCCGCATTGAATTTCATTACGTTCTTGACATCGGCAACATCAAGAAGGAAATTAAGTACGGACTCAGTCTTTTCAAAAGGAACGACGATTTGAACCTGCTTCATAGAATTCCGATCCGATTAGAGTTGATTCGGTTCGGAGTTCTATTAAGCTTTATCGGCACGCGCTAAATGAATGACATGTAATAGTAGTAATACCAGGGTATGCGTGTTATGCATACAATCGAACCTTTTTCAAGGGGGGTGGCGTATGGAGTGTTGAGACCAGTGCTTTGGCTGTTGTAGAGATTCTTGTTGGATGGTTCATCCTATCACTGACAGGAGCTTTAGCCCCAGGTCCACTCTCCGCTGCAGTTGTCCAGCAGACAAACAAGAGAGGTAAGCTGCATGGAATACTCCCGATGGTCGGACATGCCATTGTTGAGATTGGCATTATTGCGGTGATAATCCTAAGCGTTCAGATGGTCATTGAAAACCAGCTAATCATCGACCTCATGAAGGGCGGCGGGGGTTTCGTGATCATCCTCTTTGGCCTATTAGCACTCAGAGCATATCGATATAATGACAAATCGGAGAGCACAGAAAACAAAGACGCAATAAGTGCTGCAACTGCCGCCGAAGCGACGATCCAAGGTGCCTTAGTAAGCATTCTCTCACCATATTTTCTACTGTGGTGGATTGCAGCAGGATTCACGGCCGTATCGAGCCTTATGGAGCACCTTGATGTAGGGACAGTTTTCCTTGCCGGAGTCCTCGTGTACCTCGTGCACATCTCAACAGATCTTCTCTTCGGCGTGATTCTCGCTGTGGGAACTGACAAGGTTAGTAAAAAGGCCAAGGTCGGAGGAATCAATTGGATTAGTGTCGTGATAGGAATCTTCCAAATTGCCATCGGCGCGCTACTCCTTGGAGAGGTTGTCATCCGCAATCTCTGGTTGCCCGCATGACGCACCATGAATACAATACTATGAAGTGAGGTGGAAAGATGCCAAAATTGCTTGCAACAGGATTCGAGCCCTTTGATGGATACAGCGTCAACCCTTCAGATGAATTAGTGAAGGCAATCAATGGGCGTAAGATCGCAGGATACGACATCGTAGGAGCCACCCTTCCGCTTGACTACACGACAGCCTTGGACAGGCTCGAGGAGCTCTTGGCTGCTCATAACCCACAGGTCATCTTGTGTTGTGGTCAAGCCAGCAGAGCAACGATATCCATTGAACGCATTGCCATCAACGCATTGGGAACAAAGCGTGCTGATAACTACGGAAACACTCCGGAAACTGATGTGATTGATGCAGATGCGCCTGCGGCCTACTACGCGAATATTGATCCCTATCCACTTGTGGAGGCTCTCAAAGGTGAGGGAATCCCTGCTTACGTCAGCTATCACGCAGGAACTTATGGATGCAATTGGATTCTATTCAATATCCTCCACAGAATTGCGACAGGCAAGATTCGTGGGCGTGCCACGTTCATACACTTGCCACCGCTGCCTTCTCAGGCCCTTGAGAAGGATAAGATGGAGCTTGCCACTATGTTTCTCGAAAACATCATCCGAGCAATTGAGGTTGTTGTTCAGACACTGGATTCAGCTGAGGACACCTGAGCCTCAATCCATACCGCGTTGCGGAATGCGCCCAGCACAACAGATGCGACCATGGCACCGACAATCGCCGCAAGCCCACGCTCCAACAGCATCAATGGAAATATCACGAAACCAAAGACCGCTGGCTCCAGTGCCAAGAGATACACGGAGCCCATCGCCATCATAGAGTGATCAAGCATCGCACCGATGAAGGTGTACGGAAGGAGCTGCAGGTACCTTAAAGGCCCTTGCCTATCGGGATTGAATTCAATGCTTCTTACCTGCAGAAGCAACACAATAACAAATGCGAGCATATAAGGCGTCATGAACCACCAGGCACTGTAGTTAGGGATCTCGTACAGCACGATTATTGCAGCTAAAAACAGAGCAGTCAGGATTGGGCCTGGTAGGCGAATACCTCCAATCTTGGTGCTTCTCTTCATCACGAGCCCTGTGAATAACCCGGCGACTGCTGGACCCAGGATTGTCAGTGGCAATATTATGTACACACTTGTACCGAAGGACAGA
>JAUWOA010000087.1 GCA_030612365.1 Candidatus Thorarchaeota archaeon | reverse complement strand
GAACGTAACGAGTCCCTATCAAAAAGGAAGAACTCTTGGTGCACTGTTCTTGATACTCGCACTTGTATCCATGAGCATCATTCCATGGCCCGTACTTGCCATCTCGGATGTTCCCGGTCATGCTAACAGCGGACCTTATCTCGACAAGGTTCAGGCTCAGATAATAACCCAAGATGATCTGCAGGCTCTTGCCCTCCTATCCGACGAGATTGATTTAATTGGCAACTCGTTGCATCCGGACTTTTTCGATGCTCTGTCTGAGGCAACAGACATCGAGCTAGTTCAGACTCCTCGCAACGGCTACGGCTACCTTACGATTAACACAATCAAGAGTCCATTCAACTACACTTCATTTCGGAGAGCTCTCGCGTTTGCCATAGATAAGGAGGCAATCTCAGAAGAGGTCTGGAATGGCTTTTCAGAACCACAGGACTCGATTGTGCCGAAATCTAACCCGTATTCGATTGAGGGGCAGCTACCCTTCAGCTACTACGGAGCCAATGTCGAGCTTGGAAATCAGCTGCTAAATCAATCGGGCTTCAACATTGACAATGAAACAGGTTTCAGGACTGATCCGCACAGTATTCCCTTTCAAGTACATGTCGAGGTTCTCGCTTCATCCGCGGTGGCCATCGAAACTTGCCAGATGGTGATTGAGGCATTTGATGGGCTTCATATCGATGCTGTTCTTTGGCTTCCGACCTTCTATAGCTATCTCGGTCGCCTCCACTCCCATGGAGACTACGACATCGCTTTCCTTCCGAGATCATTCAGCAGCTGGAATGTCAACTGGCTCGCCTACAACTTTCACTCGTATTTCGCGGAAGTGCCAGGCTTTAATTATCCCAACTTCAGCAACGAAAGCCTTGATATTTGGATAGACCATCTTCTTCATTCTGTAGATTACGATGAGGTGTACGAAGCAGCAATTGAAATTCAGAAGATACTGGCGTACGAGTGTCCGGAGATAGTCCTGTACGAGAATGTGCTTCTGTCTGCTTACAGAACTGACAGATTTGACGGGTTCGTCAACGACGCTAGCACTGGTATCCCCTGTTGGTGGACATACCAGAAGGCACACCTGAAAGCAGTAGAAGGCGGTCCGTTCGGAGGGACCCTTCGCACAAGCATGCCTCTTGATGTTCCAGGGTTCAACTTCATGACAGCCATTGCAAATTATCCTCTGAATGGGATGCTCTACATGATGTATGATAGTCTCCTGAAACCGAATTCTGATGGCTTTGACATACCGTGGCTGGCAGAATCATACGAGGTGACAACGCATTCCGATGACTCGACAGTCCCTGAGGGCCATACCCGAGTCGTCTTTGATATTCGGAGAAATGCAACTTGGAGTGATGGTCTTCCAATCACTGCAAATGACGTTTCATTCAGTATCAATTACTACCGGGACATGCCCGGCAGTCCGTACCGTCCAAGTTTATGGAACATGTCACAAGCAGTTGCGCTCACGGACTACCGTGTTCGGTTCGAGTTCAACACCGAGTCACTCTGGCATCTGCATTCAATTGCATACAAGCCCATCATTCCAAAGCATGTCTTTCTCGAAATTGGCTTGGAGGGGTGGGACGAATGGGACCCAATACCTCCAGGGGACTCCATTGTAACATCAGGTCCCTTCCTAATCTCAGACTACATCCCTGGAGAAGCTTTAGAGTTCACACGCAATCCGAATCACTTCTTCTACATTTCTGGAGTAACCTGCTATATCACTCCGCCATCAGAACCCAGCAACTCCCATATCGATTCTGTCGACTTAACAGCGCTCCAAGTGGGAATCGTGGCTGCGGTAGTTGTAGTGATTGTGGGGATCTATTCCATCCACGGGCGTCAGTACTCCCACTAGATGTGGATCTAACTGCTGCTCATCCGATATTTAGAGTTCCGCAACTTGGGCAGAGAAATTCTTCACCAGAAGCAAGGAGTTTCTGCAGAGGAGTGCCACAGTGTTGGCATCGCGCTACATGAGTGCCATTCGATTTCAGCTTTCGCGACACCTCCGCGGCATCAGCGGACACGAACTCGTCAGTTGATGGGTTGAACCTGCCGGAAACTTCGCCAGCGCCAACAAGATCAAAGACCAGTTCACGTGTCTCCTCTTCAGAGATTTCTGAATACTTCGTGAGGTCGACCATATTGATTCTTGGGACTGACTTCAGGACACCAAGAACTCGCATTCTAACACCTCCATTTACAATCGGTGCTGCTAGCTGTGTTGCAGCAGCGACTGGGGCTTCAGACTTCTCAATCCAAGTAATCCTATTCTTGAGTCGGCCCAATGCACCTCTTTTGTGGCCAGCATATTTTCGTTCGGCTTTGAGCCTTGTTCGAGAGCTCACCTCGAGGTCTCGTAGTACACCACACGAGAAAAGCGGCGTAACGTCAATCTCCGGCAGAGGGTTGCTAGTAAGTACAATCTTGGCTAGTGCAGTGTGATTCGCTAGAGGCGCCAAGTTCAACTGTGTGAGGCGGTTGCTGCTCAAGTCAAGTCTAACTAATCCTGGGCATTTCTCTAGTGGTGTGAGGTCAATCTCCTGCAAATTGTTTCTATGAAGCACAAGCTCTCTCAGTGTGTGGCATGTTCCTAGGGGTGTCAGGTCCAGAGTCTGTAGTTCATTTGAGTATAGCTTGAGCTTCCTCAGTCGGGTGAACTGCAAAAGGGGTGAGAGGTCTATATGCACTATGTTCTTGCTAGAGAAATCAAGGTTGGTGCTGCTGCTTCCAACACGAATTCGTTTCTCTCTTCCCTTTTTGTCTCTGTAGGTGAAGGTCATCGTAGCCACTGATTATCGCCTCTACTTGCCATGAACATTGAAAATCCCTCTATACCTTTTACTGTGATGAACTGCTAAACGCATCCCAACTGAGAAGACGCCATTCTTCCACAGAGCACGTATTATCACCGTCTTTTCTCTACGGCAGAAGATTCAAATTCCCCAGAACTGGCATCGTGAGACTCAAGCAGTGGAGCGCCTAACGATGTCAAAAAAGAAGTTCGACGAGCTAACGCGGAAGCGTGAAGAAGCCAAAATCGCCGGGGGCAAGGAACGCATCGAAAAACAGCACAAGAAAGGCAAGTACACAGCACGGGAGAGAGTTGAGAAGCTGCTTGATCCTGATTCATTCGTAGAGATTGACGAGTTTGTTGTCCACCGTGAAACTGCATTCGGGATGGACAAGAACAAGGTACTTGGCGACGGTGTAATCACAGGATACGGAACGATTGATGGTCGAAAGGTATTCATCTTCTCCCAGGACTTCACTGTCTGGGGTGGCTCTCTTGCAGAGATGTACGGTCTGAAGATATGTAAAGTGATGGACCTAGCGATGGAAGTAGGGGCTCCTGTCATCGGTCTAAATGACAGTGGTGGGGCTCGCATTCAAGAAGGCGTCAAGTCACTCGCTAGCTATTGTTGGATATTCAAGCGCAATACACTTGCGAGTGGTGTAGTACCGCAGATCTCCGCGATCATGGGTCCGTGCGCAGGAGGGGCAGTTTACAGTCCGGCCGTTACTGACTTCACGTTAATGGTTAAGGAAACGTCGCACATGTTCATTACGGGCCCAGAGGTCATTAAAACAGTGACCGGTGAGAAGGTAACCTTCGAGGAACTCGGTGGTGCCATGACACATGCCTCCACGAGTGGAGTAGCCAGTTTTGCCAGTGAGGACGAGGATGACTGCTTCATGCAGATTCGCAAACTGCTCAGCTACATGCCGAGCAACAATCTGGAGGAACCGCCAAGAATCAACACTGGTCATGCCCCTGATGACGTGGACGAGTCTATTGATGAGCTGCTTCCAGAGGACTCGAATATGCCCTACGACATGAGAGATGTTGTGACCAAGGTTGCCGACAATGGTGAGTTCTTCGAAGTCCATGAACACTGGGCGAAGAACATGATTGTTGGCTTCACACGTTTTGATGGACGTTCTGTTGGAATCGTAGGCAATCAGCCCGCTCACCTGGCAGGGACTCTCGATATCGATGCATCAGACAAGTGTGCTCGCTTTGTGCGATTCTGTGACGCGTTCAACATTCCAGTCGTCACGTTCATGGACGTGCCTGGATTTCTCCCGGGCACATCTCAAGAGTGGGGCGGTATAATCAGACACGGTGCCAAGATTCTGTATGCATTCGCCGAAGCCACAGTTCCCAAGATAACCATAATCACGAGAAAGGGATATGGTGGAGCTTATGACGTAATGTCATCTCGGCATATTGGCGCAGACCTTGTCTATGCATGGCCAGCGGCGGAGATTGCAGTCATGGGGCCTGATGGTGCGACTAACATCATCTTCCGCAAGGAAATCAATAAGGCCAAGGATAAGGCGAAGAAACGAGATGAACTTGCCAAAAAGTATCGCGAGCAGTTTGCCCATCCATACATTGCCGCTGGACTTGGGTATATCGATAAAGTAATTTTCCCGCATGAAACCCGCCAGTTGATATGCAAGGGGCTCGATATTCTCTCAAGCAAGAGACAAACCAGGCCTCCAAAGAAGCACGGGAATATTCCATTGTGAGAGGCATTCCGTAATGACCAAGCTCAAGATCACGGACACAACGCTGAGAGATGCGCACCAATCGCTAATCGCGACACGCATGAGAACGGAGCATATGCTACCAATCTGCGAGAAGATTGACAAGGTGGGCTATCATTCACTTGAGATGTTCGGTGGAGCGACCTTTGACAGCATGATGCGATTCCTAGATGAAGACCCTTGGGAACGAGCAGAAGCATTACGTGATGCGATGCCCAATACGAGGTTCCAGATGCTCCTGCGAGCTTCGAATGTGGTTGGTTATCATATCTATCCAGACGATGTCCTGGAGGCTTTTATTGTTGAAGCAGTCAAGGTCGGGATTGACATCTTCAGGATATTTGATGCGCTCAACGACATCCGCAATATGGAGGCTTCTATGAAGTTCGTGAAGCGAGAAGGTGGACACGTGCAGGCTAGCATCTGTTACACGCTAAGTCCATTTCACAGCAACGAGAAGTTCGTCGAGAAAGCAAAGACGCTCTACTCACTGGATGCTGATTCAATCTGCATCAAGGATATGGCTGGGCTTATCTCCCCGGAGGCCGCTTCTGACCTTACAACGCGTCTGAAGGATGCGATTGATATCCCCATCCAACTGCACTCCCACTACACTAGCGGGATGGCTTCGATGGCATACCTCAAGGCAGCGGATGCTGATGTTGATGTAGTGGACTGCGCGATATCGTCGCTTTCCCTTGCAACCTCACAGCCTGCAACAGAATCGATGGTTGAGGCGCTGAAGGGTACTCCGAGGGACACAGGCTTGGATGTCAACCTCCTCGCTGAGATTGCGGATTATTTCAGAAAAATTCGTCGCAAGTATTCCCAGTTTGAGGGAAGTCTTCAGGGAGTGAACCCCAAGGTTCTGGTATTCCAGATTCCCGGAGGAATGCTGTCAAATCTGGACAACCAGCTCAGAGAACAAGATGCTCTGGACCGATACGACGAGGTCTTGGAGGAAGTCCCTCGCGTGCGTGCGGAGCTCGGCTACCCTCCGCTAGTGACTCCATCCAGTCAGATTGTGGGAACTCAGGCAACCCTGAACGTCATAACCGGGGAACGTTACAAGATTATACCTCATGAAGTTAAGCAATACGTCCGGGGATATTACGGACGACCACCCACGGAGGTCGATCCTGATATCAAGAAAAGAATAATCGGGGATGAGGAGCCCTTGAAGGTGCGACCTGCTGACCTGCTCGAACCTGGGTTGCCCAAAGCAAGAGCGGCGTTGAAAGACACCCCCCACCTGCCTCGAGATGAGGTTTCGTATGCATTGTTCCCGCACTATGCGCTTGACTTCTTAAAGCGAAAAGCGAATCGTCTTGCGCTTGGCGAGATGACTGAGGCACAGATGATTGCCATAATCGCCTCTGTACTTCATAGCAGTACTACAAGCAGAGGCAGCATATCCTCGTCTGGCCTGCGTGGTGATGCTTGGACACTTGCTGGCCGTGATGACTTGATGGACGGGCGAATGGTTGAACATGGTTCTGGCAAATGGGAACGGGCTGAATCTGCTTGGACTTCGGCAGGAAGAAAGGACGTAATGAAAGGCAGGCGACAGGGGGGTCCGTGATGAGTCCGAAGTACGAAATCAAACTTGCTGACCGCAGCTACAACGTGGAGGTGCGGAGGTTGGACGAGGGAGGGCTTCTGGTTGTGAAGCTCAGTTCTCAGAGTTTTACGCTAAAGCCAACGCTCAATGACGATGGCTCATGGACAGTCAGTGATACAGCAGGGGATCATAGCGTTGGAATCCTAAAGAAAGCTGGCAGCAAGGTATCTTTGGAAGTGAATGGTCAGGCGTGTGATATCGAATGGGTCAGGATTCGCAAGCAAGAAGAGCGAACACGAAAAGCCGCTTCTGCATCAGCCTCAAGAATAGATGGTGGTGTATATCCACCGATGCCTGGTAAAATCAGCGAAGTCCTGGTCAAGCTAGGTGATACGGTTAAGAGCGGCCAGACCTTATGCATACTCGAAGCAATGAAGATGTTCAACGAATTGAAGTCACCGTCTGCTGGGATCGTGAAAGAAATCAGAATTGAACCCGGCTCCAGCGTAACCACGAGTTCTCTTCTAATACTCATTGAGTGAGGCTGTTCCAAATGGATCCTGTCTATGTCGGAGGAGTTGGCATGACCCCTTTCGGAGTATTAGAGGAATCAATCCTCGAGCTGGCCGAGAATGCTGCATACGAAGCAATGGATGATTCCGGGACCATCGAGCACAAGTTTGACAGGGTTGTGGTCGGATCCCAGAACCCTGATGAATTCACAGGAATGGGTCACCTGTCAACGCTCTTGACTGACCGGCTGGGGATGGTTCCCGCTGGGGCAACGCGCGTGGAAACTGGACCTTCATCTGGTTCGAGTGCTTTTGAAGTGGCCTATGCATTTGTCGCGGCTGGGTTGGCCGATCTAGTTCTTGCGATTGGCGTCGAGAAGATGTCGAGTGTGGACCGCGGAACAGCTTCTAGTATCCTCGCCAAGATGATGTCGTATGAGAATGAAACTCGATATGGTGCAACGCCTACTGCACTTGCTGCTATGGTTACTAGACGCTACATGCACAACTTCGGACTTACCAGAGATGAGCTGTCCTTGGTGCCTGTTAAGGCGCACCGAAACGGAGCTAAGAACCCGCTGGCACACTTCCAGAAGGAGATCTCTGTAGAAACGGTCAGCAACGGGCGTATCGTTTCAGACCCTTTGACACTGTATGACTGCTGTCCCACAAGTGATGGGGGTGCGGCCTTGGTTATTATGTCCAAAGCCAAGATGCGGGAACTTGGATGCTCTGATAGAGCCATCAAGGTCCTAGGTGTTGGCCATGGCACCGATTATCATGCAGTTCAACATCGTCTTTCTCTCACATCATTTGGGGCAACAGTTGAGGCGGCCGGGAATGCATTTAGGATGGCCAACCTCCAACCGAGCGCCATTGATGTAGCTGAGATTCACGATGCATTCTCGATTCTTGAACTTGTGAATATGGAAGACATTGGATTTGTCGACCCCGGAAAAGCCATTGGTTTAGTCCGTGATGGTTCGACTCGAGTTGAGGGTGGTCTCCCGATAAACCCCAGTGGAGGTCTCAAGGCTCGTGGTCACCCGACCGGGGCTACCGGCATCGCTCAGGTTCGTGATGTAGTGCTCCAGCTGAGGGATGAATCACCAAATGGATTGCAGGTCGACTCGCCAGAACTAGCCCTAACTCATAATATTGGGGGCTTTGGAAACAACATGGTTGTGGCAATCTTCGGAGTCACTTGAGAGGACTTCAGCACTACCTAGATTCCGGTTCTCGGCGCTATAATTACCATACATATTGTAAGAGAGTTCATCCACCATTTTCTTATTAGCGACTAAAAGATTAATCATTTTCCTACAAGAATCATAGGACTAGATGAGTGCGCATCCTAAAGCCATTACACGACGGGGATTCGATTAATCATACTAGGTCTGCACTGTGAAGACGCGCAGCAGTGGACGCCTATGTGGGATGCATCCTCGTTGAGTGCCTCTCTTTTCCTATTGTGTTACATCCATGCGCTCAAAACAACATGGAGACGAATGAAAGATGCCCGAAGGATTAGCCGTATTGAAATGGGATGATGAGCTGGGCCCTGTTGTGACTTCAAAGACACCAAAGGGTCTGAAGGTTGGACTTGATCCGACCACATCAATGAGAGTCTATGGAATAGCTACGTTGGGAGAAACTGAAGAGGCCCAAAAGCCTGGCTTCAGTTCGCTATCGTTTGATAAGTTCAAGCT
>JAUWOA010000095.1 GCA_030612365.1 Candidatus Thorarchaeota archaeon | reverse complement strand
TGGGCAAACCTCAACGAAATCTGGGACAAACTCTGTTTCCAGTTCGGTCATTCCGATTCTCAGATTCTCGTCAGCATCGTTGATGACTTGAAGGAGATGGGTGTGCTAGAAGTGAGGGAAGTGTAGGACCTGAAGGGGAGTCCATGGCTATACAAGAAGGTCGTATTTGCCGGTACATTTGATCATCTGCACGAGGGTCACAAGCACCTCCTAAGAACGGCCTTTGAAATCGGCGAGATGGTTTCCATTGGACTCACTAGTGATCGCATGCTCACTCAAAAGAAGAAAGGAGATTGGATACAAAAATACGAGGAACGTCGACAGGCTCTTGCGGAATTCATTATTCTAGAATGTGGCTTGCATAGGTGCACTATCTTCCCCATAGAAACAAAGGAAGGCGGCGCTGATAAGATGGAAGACCTGGAGGCACTAGTTGTTTCTGACGAGATTGGCGTTGTTCAGATGGCGTTCAATATCAATGCCATGCGGGCGGAGAACGGAATACCCAGGTTCCACATTGTAGTAGTGCCACGAGTGAGAACCAAGGACGGACGACCGCTTTCTTCCTCAAGGATTAGGGATGGAGAATCGTTCACCGACAATGAACTCGTCTACTGAGAATCGGGAAATAACTGAGCTTTGGAGAACCGAAACTCGAATTCAGAGTTATCCATCAAATCAATATAGTCTATGTTTCTAGCTATGTTAATCGCAGCATCGCGTAATTCCGGATTCAACAGAATCATGTCAGCTCCTGAGCTGGCCCCGCTCGGAATCTGTTCTATCATTGCATTCCGGAACTGTGGGAAAAGCCCAATCTTGATTGCATCGTCTATGCTTAAGTCAGAACCAAAGGCGCCCGTTAGCAGGAAACGCTCAACGGCGCTGGCAGATATGCTCATGTTATCTACAAGAAGCTCGATGGCGGCAAAGATTGCAGCTTTGGATTGCTGCATCATTCTGATGTCAATCTGGGAGATGTATATCGGACGTCCGGTGCCAGAATCCGTAGCCTGAACCAATATGTAATAAACCACATCCCCACGCCCAGAGAGCCATGCGGATTCAATGTGTCGAGTGAGGGATCCCTCGGAATTAAGCAGGCCCGAATCAAGAAGGGCACTAAGAGCCATTACAGCACCGGTTCCGCATATCCCCATTGGTCTCCCGCAGCCGATGATATCCACTCTTGGCCGGTGGCTTGTAGTGTCTATCTGAACTGCACTTATCGCTCCTTCGTCCGCAGGCATGCCACAATCAAGAGACATACCTTCGAATGCAGGGCCGGAGGCAGCAGACGTTATGAGGAGATTGCCCTTATGACCGATTATTATCTCCGTATTTGTCCCGATATCCGCAACAATTGTTGTTTCGGTGGAGGACATCAACCCGGAAGCCAGCACCACTGCAATTGCATCACATCCTACAAAGGAGCCAATGAGTGGTGGAGAGTAACACATTGCTCCGTCGCTTAGGGAAATGCCTAGATCCTCAGTATGCATGTCCAGCGCATTCGCGGTCTCAATCTCATACGGAGGTGTGAGCAGATCATCAACTGGCAAGTTATAGAACAGGTGATGCATTACAGTGTTCCCGACCACAACCATGGATTGGATGTCCCCGAGGGCTACTCCTGCGTCCTGCCCAGCACTCTGAACCCCCCGGATTACTCCACCACGAACAAGCTCTGAGAGCTTACGCGCATTATTTTCAGAAGCGACTGCATGCTTAGCTCTGGATACAACGTCAAGGCCAAATGGACTCTGAGGATTGCGAAGTACACATTGAGCCAATAAATTCTGGTTCTCTAGGTCCAATAGGTGGATAGTGAGTTGTGACGTGCCAACATCTGCAGTGACACCGAAATGTTTGGAGCGTGCCATCTTTGTATCACTCACTCCAGGTTATGTGCTGTGGGTGCGACAGTCCGAGTAAGACCATATCACCTGACAATCATGACAGGACAGGAAGCATGGCTTGCCACCTTATCGCTGATAGATCCCACGAACATCCGTTTCCATCCGCTCAACCCACGGGAACCAATTATGATCAGATTGGCTCCACGTTCTTCCGCAATCGAAATAATCTGGTTGGCTGGATCCCCATGCGATATCAACTCGGTTACCTTGCAGTTCAGTGATGAAACAACATCACTAGCTCTCGCGAGTATGTCTTCACCGACTTTCTGCAGGGCAAGAAACGGTTGATCTGAAACAGTATCGTGATAGGGCGTTGCAGACACCAGCATTGGCACCACATGAAGGAGCAGAATCTCTGCAGCCATGGCAGTTCCAATGGCACAAGCATAGCGAACGGCTTTGTTAGAATGTTCGGACCCATCCACAGCGATAAGAATTGTCTTGAGTTCTATTGCTTCAGATTCCTCGCGCATCAAGCAACCTCTCGATTGAGAGTAGCCTGCCAGCCTTATCTCTTTTTCCGAGTAGCACACGCCGGTAGAAGATCCGGCCCCTCACTTGCTTAGAGACTTGAAAGCAACCTTTCCATGCACCAAGTCTTCCAGTAGATCCGCAAGATCGTTTCTTTGAACCCGGACTTGTTCCATTGAGTTGCGATCTCGCACAGTGACAGTCTTCTCCTCTAGCGTTTGGTAGTCAATCGTAATGCAGAACGGCGTGCCTATCTCGTCTTGTCGCCGATAACGCCTTCCAATGGAGCCGCCTTGATCGAAGTAGGTTATGAGACCCGCATCCATAATTGTTTCAAAGATTTGCCGAGCAGGTTCAAGGAGTTCAGGTTTGCCCATTAATGGAAATACTGCTACCTGGATGGGTGCAATCTCTGGCGGGAACTTCAACCATGTACGTTTTTCATCCTCAACGTACGCATTATCTATTGCGCAAAACAGAGGGCGCTCCACTCCGAACGCGATTTCAAGAACATTGGGCACAACAGGTTTCTTGTCTACCTTCACGCTGAGTTTCTCTTTGGAGTGCTTCTGGTGTCTACTAAGGTCGTAGTTGCCCCGATCATGAATGCCGCAGCACTCCACCCATCCGTGACTATTCGTTAAGACCTCGATGTCCCAAGCATCAACAGCATAGTGTGCGCGTTCATTTGGGAGATGCTGTCTGATTCTCATATGATCCTCAGAGAAGCCCATTTTCCTGAAAATTGAATACGCGAGGTGTATACACCAGGCGTACGCTTGTTTCTGGAAGTACCCCTTCGTGAGAGCTGCTGAAACCTTGGTTGAAGTGACTTTATCGCTCCCAGATTCTTGGACCTGACATGGAAGGAGAGGCAGCTTATCATCGCGGATGCTCTCAAACCTGGGCCAATCGTGTTCATCTTTCTCAAGGATGAATACTTGTCCTTCCACCTGGGTGAACTCTCTAAGACGTAGCATTCCCTGACGGGGAGATATCTCGTTGCGATAGGCCTTGCCAATCTGAAATACGGAAGCAGGAAGCTTGTCTCTGAAGAAGGTGAGGAACCGCTTGAAAAGCAAGTACGTTGATGTTGCTGTTTCAGGCCGCATGTATGCCTCTTGGTCCAGACCTAACGTGGTCTTCAACATCAGATTATACTCCTTTGCCGGACCGAGGATTCCTTTGCACGCTGCACAATGAACCTCGAGTTCCTCAATCTTTTTGGAGAGATCATCCAAGGAAAGCCCTGCAAGTTTAGCTTCCGGTGCTTGCTCCAGTATCAGATTATCAGCGCGGTACAACTGTCCGCATTTCGTACACTGAGTAACCGGGTCGACAAAGCCCTCAAGGTGACCAGATGCCTTCCAAACAATTGCTGGAGAAACTGTCGGGCATTCAACTTCCCAGAAGCTAGCTCTCACAAAAGACGAACGGATGTTGTCTTCGAGCCGATTCTTCAGAAGCTTTCCAAGAGGCCCAAGGTCGAAGAATCCAGAGCTGCCACCGTAGATCTCTGGGGATGGACCCCAGAAGAACCCTCTTTTCTTGGCTAGTGCAACAATGGTCTCTCTGAAATCACTTGTCGGTTTCATTCGCCTGAACCTCCGGGCACCCTCTGATATGCCAAACTTAAAACTATGGTCTTTGCCAATCATCTGTATCCTTGCACTACTGCACCCATACGACAGCATTATTATTGGGAATGCAACTAAGGCGGTAGGGAGGATGAAGCATTGGTAAAAGATTCCCGCATCTCAGGATTCTACAAGCTCACCAGAGAAGAGCGAGCAAAGAAGCTAGCAGAGCTCACTGGTTTAGGTGAGGACGATCTAGGACCCCTTGTTGATCCTGGCAAAGTGGACCTCGAAATTCTGGATCACATGATTGAGAACGTTGTTGGAACCATGCCACTTCCGCTTGGTATTGCTACGAACTTCTTGATAGATGGGAAGGACTACTTGGTACCGATGGCCATTGAGGAGCCATCCGTGGTAGCGGCAGCAAGCAATGCCGCTAGG
The DNA here is from genome assembly GCA_030612365.1 of Candidatus Thorarchaeota archaeon. Taxonomy (GTDB): domain Archaea; phylum Asgardarchaeota; class Thorarchaeia; order Thorarchaeales; family Thorarchaeaceae; genus WTCK01. The sequence continues at coordinate 3,063 of JAUWOA010000095.1, read as the reverse complement.
ATGGCAAGAACGCATGGTGGATTCACTGCTACTGATACGGGGCCTCTCATGATTGCCCAGATTCAAGCCATCAATGTGCCAACACCATACTCCGCGAAAGTGGAAGTGCTCAAAGCAAAGGAAGAGCTTCTTCAACTGGCTAACGATCAAGACCCGATTCTAATTCGCTTTGGAGGCGGAGCCCGAGACCTTAGAGTAAGAGTCATTGACACGAAAGTAGGACCGATGCTAATCACTGAACTCATAGTAGATACGCGCGATGCAATGGGTGCCAATGCTGTAAACACAATGGCAGAAGCTCTTGCGCCGGTCATTGAGAAAATCACTGGAGGCAAGGTGCTGCTCAGGATTCTCTCCAACTTGGCTGAGCTACGTGTTGTGCTGTGCAAAGCAACCTTTGACAAGAAACTCCTTGGAGGCGAGGAGGTTGTGGATGCCATAATCGCGGCCTGGGCTTTCGCTGAAGCAGACCCTTACAGATGCGCCACTCACAATAAAGGTATCATGAATGGCATCGACGCAGTTGTCATTGCTACCGGGAATGACTTCCGAGCTATTGAGGCAGGCGCACATAGTTATGCTGCTGTCGGAGGCTATCACTCTCTTACAAAGTACGAGAAGGATGCCAATGGAAACCTCGTGGGCAGCATCGAGATTCCCATGGCTGTCGGGCTTGTTGGAGGAGCCACCAAAATCCATCCTGTAGCTAGAGCATGTGTCAAGATTCTTGGAGTCGAAACCGCACTAGAGCTGGCTCATGTCATAGCAAGTGTGGGTCTAGCGCAGAATTTCGCGGCGCTTAGGGCACTCTCCTCAGAGGGAATACAGAAGGGGCATATGTCACTTCATGCAAGAAACGTGGCGGCCACTGCGGGTGCCAAGGGTGAACTCGTAGGCGTAGTTGCAGAGCGACTCGTGAAAGAGAAGAACGTCAAGGTCGAGCGTGCAAAAGAGATTCTTGAAGAGCTTGGGAAGTAGTAGTAAAACTGCTGCCGTCATGATTCCAGCAATCTTCGAGCGCATTATCAACAAGATGCCATTTTTCGAAGCCCTTACGTCAGGGCAACATATTTCTATGCTACAGGGACACATAACGACACCTCTTGGCATAGAACCGGCCAGGCATGAGTGTGTTTTCCATGGAAGACGAATGTAGTCAATGGGAGCGGCTAGCTGGAGAGTTCGTAGAAGCAGGTCAATTCTATCAGGCCGCGAACCAATACAAACAGGCAGCAGACTGCTACCTAGAAAGGGTTCTTGAGATGGCGAGAAAGTCTGCTGAGTACTACCACATGCACGCTGAGTCGAGCCTTGAGAAAGGTAATCACCGGGCCACTTCAACTTCATACTTTGAAGCCGCCACCCAGTATAGGCAGACAGGCGATCTTTCCACCGCACTAACTCTCTACGAGAATGCAGCCAAGGAAGCTCTCCTAGAGAAGATGACCGAAGCGGCTGCGCAATCGTACCTATGGGCAGCCTATGCCTGCCACAAGCTGGATAATGCGGAATACTTTTTGACATGCGCAAAGAATATGGGAAACTTATACAAGCAAGCGGCCAACAAGGCACTGAATGAGGGCAAGGCTGAACGAGCCGTGATTGATTTCGCCCTAGCAGCAATGGGTTTCGCTACAATTGATAAAACCAAGGAGGCACAGGAACTCATCAAGACTGCGAAGAGGATTATTGGCAAGACGAGATGGGATTGGCTTGGTACATTACTGTCATTCAGTGAAGCTCTTACCAACAACAAGCTGGATGAAGCAGGCGATCTATTGAGGAAGTTCAAGGAAGAAGATACCATCAAAGAAGTCATGAGTGCCTGCCTTGACATTTTAGGAGAGAGGGAGAAGCAGAAGAAGTAGGGATACTACCCTACATTGATCTGCGATGTCGTGATGACTTCCTGTCCACTGCGCCCATCTGTGGCCTTAACAGTAACAAGCTCTTCTCCATAAGAAATCCCACGCACATAGACTTGGAGCCGCATTTTCTCATTTGGACCCAGGAATTGGATTATCTTCTCGTCGCTTCCCAAGGAGATCTCAATACCCTCAGATAGCACGATTTCAATAGCGATATTCTCAGCTGGGCCATCTCCTGTATTGCTGAGTGTGACATCAAGGAATGCGTCCTCACCCAACCCACAAGAAATACGCTGTGGTGTCATTTCTATCTTAAGATCTGACGGCGCCTTCGTGATCAGGAAATCAATCGTGTTGCTAACCTTGTGCACATGAACCTCATCGCTTTCAAGCGTCAGTCTGAATGGGCCAACGATGCCACCCCCGCTAAGAACGGGCATCACCTCGAATAGCCAGGATTCCTCCATATTCTTATCTGGACCAATCTTTGGCTCCTTTGAGAAGACCAAGCTGTTTGATAGGGTGTACTTGAAATCACAAGCTTTGACAGGAACCGGACACTTGTAACGGAACTCAAACTCGATGGGAGTCTTTGCGTTCACCTCATCAAGCTTCTGTCCTGCCCACTCAACGCGAATCTCAGTTTGAATAGCTAGACGAATGGACCTGAATAGAAACTCAAAGAGATGCACCTCAGCAGGCTGTGGCTTGACTTTGCCAAGCGCCTTCTCAAGATCTTTGCTACTGATAGAATGACCCTCAAACAGTATTCCTACAAACAAGCTCGCAAGGCTGAGTTCAGCCATCTTCTTCAGCTCAGAGGGTGGGAATCGCTTCTCAGCTTTCCTTAGCACGTTCATGCTCGTATCGAATCGTCTAACAGATAGATGACACAGAATGGCCATCGCGATTGCTCGCCCAGATGCCCGGACTTTCTTGGTCCGGAAAAAGTGATCTGAAGCTTCCGAATAGAGGTCACCAGCCTCACCGAAAGTGCTCTCGATCAAGAGCGTTTCTGCGGCTTCGCTCTTCATCAACGCCGCCCTTGTGTGGTCATTGTTCTCCAAAGCGCAGGAGGCGGCCTCACGGTAATATTTGACCGCGAAATCAGGCCCTTCGCCTTCCAAGAAGAGCTTGGCGGCTTTCTCAAACTCGATGCTGGCGTAGTCAGGATATCCGTCCTCTAGCTCTCCTA
>JAUWOA010000165.1 GCA_030612365.1 Candidatus Thorarchaeota archaeon | reverse complement strand
AGAAAGGAGCCAAAGAGCGGCCACGCTTTGCCTGGACGCTTGAAGAACAATGATCCCTCGGAATCACCTGCTTGAAGTAGTTCCAGAGCATCCTCCATCTCTTGGTTCCGGGGACCAATCATGAGCAGGGAGTCCACACAGCTCCTGATATAACATTCTGAACGAAACACGCGGTATACTTTTAGCACGCTGAACATTCATGGTCAATAGAGATTCAATAAGGTGTGGCTATGCCGAAATTTCCCTTCCTTTTCTACTGTTGCGCGTGCGGGCACCCCAACGAACTCAAACCAAATGTGCCCCTAGCACCGAATATCAAACCTCTGGACATTGAGTGCCCGAACTGTGGCGATAAGACACACGTGATCCTGTCAGCTTGTCCGAAATGCAAGAATGCTTTCCAGTTCTTCCTCTCCGACCTGGATTTCCCTGAGGAGATGAAACGGCTAGCGGAAACCTATGTCAAACTAATTGCAGGGATTAAAGAGAGCCTCTCGGACCATATTACTGAATTCAACGTTCCCGTCCCCAAGCGCTGGACACATCTACTGGAATGCGAGTGCGGCCACCAGTACAACGTAGAGATTCCACTCCCGCAGCTTAACTAGGAATAGTAGTCAGCCTTTGTGAATCACCTAACGGCGGATCATCATGACACCCAAATTGAAAGACCGCGTCAAGGCAAAGGTCGCCACGCAAGTGATGAAACGAATGACTCGAGATGAGAGAATCATTAGGGTATTCCTTGGTGCCAAGCCAGATGATGTGCCAAAACGTCTACTCTTGATTGCAACACCGTTTGTTCTTGATAGAGCATCCTCTAAACTGAACAAGGTGAGAATCAAGGGGAATGTTACACTCGGTCAGTACGAAGATATCGATGTTGGCGTTGTCAATACCGGCATGGGAACTCCATCTGCGGCAATGGTGATGGAGGCTGTAGTCAGAACTCAACCGATTGCAGCGGTCAGAGGGGAGCTGTGTGGAGGGTTGGGCAAGTCTCAGAAGATTGGAGAGGCGTTCCTAGCAACTCAGGCGATAGTGGGTGACGGATGCGGTGTCACGTATTTCGGCTCCGAATCCACCGTAACTGCACACCCAGGTCTCACAGAACACGTATTGAGGATTGCTGAACGTTTGAAGCTTACAACGCACCAGGGTAAGATTTGGACTACCGACGTTTTGCTTAAGCAGACTAAGGATCTGCTCGCCGACTGGATTGAAAAAGGAGCAATGGCAGTCGATATGGAATCCAGCGCCATCTTGGGCATAGCCAGCATGGAGGACGTGCAAGCCGCCTCACTGAACTGCATCTCCGACCTACCAGAACGAGGGATGGGTCCCTTTGATATGAAGGAAATCGACCCCAACTTCCTTACAGGACTCGATCTAACTCTCACTGCTGCTCTTAGAAGCGTAACAACCTGGCAAGGCTAGGCTGCTGTTTCGAAATCAACGCTAGCCAACCACAATCTCAAGATCCAGATTTGTAGGACAGCTCAGGGAGTTTGCTATAGGACACGACTTATGAGCCATTTCAGCCGCTTTCGTAACCTTGCTTCGGTGAGACTCATCCGCAATCACTATTGTCATCTTCAGGTCGACTCTTTCGAATCTCCATATCGGTCCATCTTCGACCATTGGCCCATCTGCGATGACCTTGATGTCTTTGAACTCTGCATGGAATGCCTGTGAGGCCTTGAAGAGAGATAAAATGACACAGGAAGCGGATGCGGATAGTAATAGTGTCTGAGGAGAGAACTTGCCTGGAGGTGCATCAGGCCACCAGTCCGGAGCAGAGGTGATTTCGAACTCTTTCATACCGTCCAGTGTGATCCCGACAAACATCGGTTTGATCATTCTGGCGTCCAAATGATAACTGTGTTCAGCTGACATTGGATAACCTCAGAATTGACTTAACGTATGTGAATATAAATCACGCCCTGTGACCAAAAGTGCCTGTTGTCTTGTAAGGAGGGTACTAGAATACCGCGACATCATATGAGAGATGAACCGGGCACTTCATGGAGTTGGATACTACGCAATACCTGTGTGCTCTCTCAGCTGCCTTCGTCATCTTCTTCTTGTCCTTCTCGGTCGGCACAGTGATCTGAACTGATAATGAGATTTGCTCAAACTCCCATCCAAACTCGCCTTGTTTGAGGTTACTCGACGCTTCGATCTCGAAACCAGTGAAAGCCGCGTGGAATCGCTTCGCAACACCTGTGAGAGATACACCATAACAAGAAACAGCAGATGCCAAAAAGAGGTCCTCAGGTGAGAGAGTGCTAGGTGGGGACTCTGGCCAAAAATCAAGAGGAGTGGCCACTTCGAATTTGGATTTACCCTTTGGAGCTATTGATACAATCTTATCTCGAATCCACTTACTGGTCAACTCGTAGTGATGCTCATCAGACATTATTGGTTCCTCAAAAAGCGATGTTCTAGGAGCCCCTCAAGAGGGTTCCGTTGTGGCAAGAGAGGTGACACGTTTTGGGGTATCATAGAATGTAGGTTAGTCCGAGGGGCGCAGGTGTATGGGTGGGTTGCCAGATGGGAGATTCTTGAACTTGAAGCGGAAGACTTAGGAATATGTAGTTGGAAAGGGTATGGCAGGAGTAGGGTGATTGTCAGATGACACCTAGGTTTAGCGTCGAGAAGTGCCCATCATGTGGTGCTCAAATGGTCAAGGGGTACATTGTAGGAGGCAGGGGGGTATACTGGAGTGGCCACATTCCAAAACAGATCTGCAAGGGTGAGAAGATGAGCGATAAGGGTATCTACTGGAGCTGGATGTGTCCCAATTTTCCAGCCTTCAGGTGTAGGAAGTGTAGAATCATCCGCTACTAGCTCTTCGTAGGAAACACAGAGAGAGCTATGATGGCTCGCCCATCTTCTATACATCCCCTCATAACTCCCCCTCGTTTTTATTAGTCTAACACTTCAGTGTAGACTCTGCTGTACAGGTTGGAACCGCAACGGGAGCAGAATAAGCCCTCTCTGAAACCTCTCGACTGGACAAGTATACTCGTCGATGTGTTCAGTGCGGTGCAGTGTATGAAATTCCGGTCTACCACATGAGATCGATGTGCGGTGGTAAGGGTTCCGTTATGGATGGAAACCGATGCATTTCAAGGCATTACGGAATGCAACTCACTCGGGAGCATAGGTTTCTCGATGACTCTGACGGTAGGTCTTATTAGGGAGCAAGTTCTAGTATGCCTTGGTGGTTTGGGCCAGCGGGGCACCTATTTTCTATACATGCCCTCATAACTCCCCCCTCCTACCAGTTGCCCTACTGGTTCAAGCCACCACCTCATTATTCAATTCAATTGATTTCAAGCAGGATGAATGGCACAATGAATGCTCTTTGCAGGTGGGCACTTCATTGAAGAGCAGATCGCTCCCTCACTCCATTTCAACTCGCCAATGATTTCTTCAAAGCCTCTCTCTGTCCCGTGTCCCAGAATACGTCCGTGAAGAACCAGAACACCAAAACAATTAGCAGGAATGCAGCAATGATACTCACCATGATTGACACTGAGGGAAACACAAAGGGTAGGAGCATGACACAAATCAGGAATATTGCTACTATAGCTTTGGGTCTATTGTTCTTGCTAACGCGGCTCTGGACGTCATCTGGCAGGTTTGCCATGTATCGCTCGTAGAGCCTCATCACCAGCCATGCATCCCACAAAAGCAAGTCCATTCTGAAGGACAACTCCAAGTAAATCTGCGGAATTCCCAGGGGGGTAGTCGCGAAAACGACTAGAGCA
>JAUWOA010000052.1 GCA_030612365.1 Candidatus Thorarchaeota archaeon | reverse complement strand
AATGACCTTGAATGACAAGCTCCGCCGACCTCAGCTATTCGAATGGCACAAAGCTCATGGAGATGTAGTTCCGTTTGCGGGCTGGGAGATGCCAATTAGATATACAGACATCCGAGAGGAACACTTAGCCGTCAGGAACGCGGTTGGCATATTCGACACTAGAATGAGAGAAAAACCCTAATACTACATCCTGAAAATTCACGTATTCTTGCTGCAAACACTTGAATGTATGTCTTAGCGTCTAGTCTAAGTTCTCCAACGTTTTTTTGCAGTTTCGCTTGATAACATTCCGAATAGTACTTGAGCGACGAAAGATTCCAAATTTGCTCAACAGTTCTTTTGTGATTTGTCCTGAGCTAAAGTGCTGCTTATGAAGAGCCATGATGGTCTTGAGTTCTTCTTCAGAAATCCGACTTCTCTTCACCGAGTCAAGCATGACTGTTATTTGAATCAGACGTTCCTGACGGCCAGCCGCATATCTAAACATGGGTAGTCTGGCAACTCTCCGAATAGCATCCTTCTTTATGATTAATACATTCGTCGTAGAACGGGACGATGCAACACCAAGAGAGGTGAGAAGACGGATCAGGAAATCCTTATTCACCATTGAGGTTATTCCTGCATTGGACGCTGTGATATTAGCCCATCCATCACCATCTGATACTCCTTGCAGGAAAGCAACGCGCCAATCGTGTGGCATCCGCAGAATCCAGTCAGCCTGAATGGGAATCTGGCTCTTTGGAGTGGAGGATTTGAGTCCAAGCAACGATTCTTTCATCCATATTAGAAAGGGAGTTTGGATGCTACGCCAACTTCTGAACTCAACCGTATTCCCATTTTTGAGTCGTGTTACTCCATCTTTATCACGCATTGATGAAATTCCTACCTTACCAAGGGTGTAGATAAACCCTCTTCCAAAGTCTTTACTCCACTGATACGTCTTACTTGCTTTCAACTTCACACACGCTGATGTGTGTACGCCAGGTGATGAAAACCAGCCGTCCGAAACGATGACGCCAAGAATGTACATGAACGCGAAATGGTTCGACATCGCTCCAAACTGCTTCTCATATTCATCCATCTCTGGCGTGCTCAGAGATGGAATCTGCTTGAGAACATCGAGTAAATCTTGGGGCGAAGTAATTTCGAAAGGAACTTGAATAAATTGCTCTGGTTTTCCCAATCCTCCAGCGGTTACCTTGAAAGGCAGCCATACTCTTCCTTGTTCCGGAGGCTCAGCTGGAATGCAGGAAGCCATGAGTACAAGGCTAGGTAGCGCGCCGGGACCAAACCAACTTCGAACAGCCTTCTTCCTGAGTCCTGCCTTACGAGCGATGTCTGAGGATGATCCGCCACCCGGAAGCGCTTTCAGGAAACTGAAGAACTGCCTTGATAGATTTCGGGCTTTCTCATACGACGGTAGGTCTAGAATTCTTTCTCTCAAATAACTACTCCAGAAACGACGGTCCAGCTCCTTCATGCTGGTGACACCTCTGAGCTTACTGTGTATTTCGTCTAGCTTTTCGTTGGCTTCTTCGATGGTCAACGCCCTATCCAAAATGGAATAAATTTTCGGTTTCTTGCCTTCGAAGAGCCACCTTCTGATGGTGTCACGCGAGAAACCAGTCTGCTCTTGAAGGCCATGCACAGTTTCCGGTGAAAGGTATTCCCCATTTCCATATTCACGAATCAGCTCAATATGGACCTCTACAGCATCAAGGAGTAAAGGAAGGTCACTCCGCTCTGAGAAATTCGGAAACTTATGCTCAAGTATCTCCTTGAGTTGGTGAACGGACTCAATCTTGACGCCACGGACTCTGGGTATTGCAATGCTGATTCCGTACATAAGGGTAGGGGGTTTCCTTTGCGATTCCAAGGACTGAATAGCATTCCGAACGAGATAGGGCAATTTTCCTCGCATAAACCCAAATGATTTGGCACGGGCTGGATTTATCCCCGCACGGCTTGCAATTCCCTTTACTGTACCTCCTCTCTTCAACTCTTCAAGGAACATGAAAAACTCGATAGCTCGACGTTTCTGCATCTCGAATGCGTCGCTCTGTTCATATTCATTATTAGGATACATTTTGTCAAGCTGTTTCTTGACATCGCCCCAGCTCTCAATCCCATAAAGCTGTTTCTTAAAGTTGGTAATCATGTCCATGGCCTCTGACTTGGACACTGCCTTCTCAAGAACCGTGTACAGTCTAGGTACGTGCCCTTTCAATGTCCAATTGACCGCAGCGTGTTTTTTGATGTTGAGCCTAGTCGCAATCTGTATCAAGTTCCGCTGTTTGACACTCCTCATATCTCCTATGACCTGTAGTAGCTCCAAGTGATTAGCAGCATCTTTCATCAGAGAATTATAGTCATCACGGTCTTGAATTCCAGGAAATGCCCTCCGGATTATGTTCTTCAGCTCGGTAAGTGACTCGATTCTTTGACCCCTGACGCAAGGCGTACGTGCTCTTACTTCTCGAGGCTCACCCCTTTTTCTTTGATGGTGTTCTAGTTCTTGTTTCTTTTGTCTTTGTTCACTAACCAATGACTGTTCAACTTCTTGTCGTCTTTCTCCATCGCAAGCTTCGGTAGCAGTGCCTTCTCTTCCCACCAGCTGACGCCTGTCGCTGTGCTCGTACGAATCCCGTAACCTACCAAGTCCAGCCTGTTTCCGCTCTCTGCTCTCAATGTCATAAGCTCGTACTACGGGTGATTCGCTGCGGGTATGAGAGATATCACCTTGTGTGGTCGCGGCTTCTTCTTTTGCTACGAAATCGGTTCTACGGAAGGCGTGTTTGGCATTGCACTCCTGAATGTGTTTCTTCCGTTTCTTATCCTCCTGTGCGGCCACAACCTTCTGAATGTGTTCCTTCATGAATTCATTCTTCTCAGTCAATACGTCTACTAATCGTGGGCGGTTCTCATCTCTGAGCCAGCGGACTATTTTGTCCATAGTGAGATTAAACCTTCTAGCCAGCTCCTTGACTTCATCTACCTTGAACCGTTCCTTACCTTGAATAATGAGCGTGGCAATCTTGCCCTGTCGCTTTGCCGCCATGACCTCAGTCCAGGCTTTGACCTCATCATAGTACCATCCGAAACGACGTTTCCTCTTCAACTCAGGAAACCGCTTCAGAATCTCGTTGACCTCACTCATGTCATATGGCACATTGCGATTTGCGATGGCTCGGAGTACATTCCCCCACCGTCGTTCTATCTCTTGATTCCAGACCTGTTGAATGATCTTTGGAAACGAGTCGTAATCATCATTCAACCACTTCTTGACAGTTTCTTGGTCTATGTCCAGCTCGAGAGCGAGTTCCTTTACAGTAGTTTCTTCCTGAGTTCCAAGAAGCTTGAGTTCCCGAATCTTCTGCCTGAACTTCACATACTTGAGGGCATCTACATGCTCCTCCTCAAAATCCTCATACTCCCTAAGCTCGGGAAACGTGTCAAGAAGTTTTTCAAGCCCTTCCTCGGACTCCAGCATGGTCTTTACAAGCTCGCGGTAGAGCTGCTTCATCTCTTCAGGAAGCTCATTGTACAACTCTATCAGCTTGCGCTTCCATCTCTGCTCCTCAGTTTCTGCGAAGAATCCAGTTTCATCGACGTAGACAGTTGGATAGGGTGAGTCAAGCATTCCCGTCAGCCCCTCGTCATTCGATACTACCCGCTCGTCCACTTCTTCATCCTCATCAAGCTCTTCTGCGTCAGGTGAGATATTCTCCTCCAAAACTTCTTGATAGGATTCCAAGGTGCTTTGCTTTGAGTCTGGTTCTGCGAGATGATCAGAGTCCGCTAGTTCCTCGCTCTCGCCATCTTCCTTCCATTCTTGCATACTCTTTGAGTCAGAGTCCTGTGTTACTTCGCCTTCTTCATCATCAGACTCGTTGAGATGACCTTCAGTCTGAGTGTCCTCACCCTCTTCTTCGCATTCCACTCGCGCACTGTGTGATTCGATGCTCTCGGCTTGCGTTTCCTTCCGTTCTGCGGCTTCCACTCTCTCCTCAGATGACTCTGAAACCGCTTCCGATGTCTGCTGCCTTGCTTGCGCGCCCTCGACTTCGGTGACAATGAGATATCCTACTGGTTCGAACAGTTCATGGCCGGCCTCAACCTGTTCTATTGGCAATACTGGGAGAATGTGTACTTCTACCATAAATTCAATGACGCTGACTGGGAGATTTTCGATTCAAACGGCCCCAACGGGCAGTGGAGTACTACTGGCGAGTTCATGGTCGAATGGGCCGTCATTGAACACGGATGGCCCACCTACCCTCCACAAGATGACGAAGACGCGTGGACCACTCAAGGCTTGCTTTTGCCTGCAGGGGAGGGCCATGGTAGCTATTTCGACCTCATAATCATGCTCACAGCAGGAAGATCCATTGCTGCTGGTGCGGCTTGGGTAAGAGGAAACATAATCATGCTTCAGCTGAGCTCGATGGTACACATGGGATGGTCTTGTTGGGCGCAGTTGGGAACATATTCTGCAGCTGCCCACGAAGCCGGTCACTGCTACGGTATCAAGGGTGATGGGATAGATGGCGATACGTATGGAACACGATTCGATGTCATGGACTACATCTGGGGCTTTTTCACGCCCTACAGCCACATGTTTGATGACGACCATCAAGCTTTTGTGTCTCAACACATAGGAAAGCACTCTGCATGACGCACGGAATAATCGAGGTGAAAGAGTACTGATCGCACAAGTATCAGAGCCGCCATCAACGCCGTTCATTTGGAATATCCCTGTTACGATTGCGATATTGGGGTGGACTTTACTCTGCGGGTTTCTATACCTAGCAATCAGAATCGGGTTGTCGGATGACCGTCAGAGTGGTCGGCTAACCATTTGTTTCTTGATTTTCGTATCATGGCTAGCCCCGGCAGGATTCCTTCTATACTGGCTGCTGTCTGTTTCTCAAATGACTATTGGCGCATGGGTCAACCCGGTGACGGTAATCTTTTTCCTACAGCTCATCGCAACAGTATTGGATATGGTCCGTCAGTCCCGTAGACTACGTGCATAGATTGCTGTTATACCGTTGCGAGAACTATTCATGGGCCGCGGTAACAAGATCGTGGATGATCGCCCGACGGCCTCCCCTCCACGAGAGAGTGAGGAAGATGAGGAGGCCAATAACTCATATGAGTGAGATGTGCGTCATTAGGCAATCACATCCACGGTACTCCGTGAAAATACACTAACTGGGAACAAATCTGCCTTCTCTCTATCTCCGTGCTTGAACATCGGATATCGGGCTGCAGACTGATGCTGTTCTGCCATCTTCGAGATTAGAGGACCTCGGGCTGGTTCCATTCACCATAGACTTCACGCCACACGTGCATTATCTCGCCAACAGTGGCATGTGCCCTCACTGCCTTCAAGACAGATGGCATTACATTCTCAGTGCCTTTTGAAACCTTTCTCAAATCATCCAAGTATTCGAGGACTTTCTTGTTGTCACGTTTTCTTCGACCAAGTATAACTCTCTCAACCTGATGGCACTCTATTTCCTTATCGACCTTCAATACAGGTATTTTCAGTTCTTCGTCTTCAATTATGAAATCATTGACGCCAACAACCGTTCTTTGCCCAGCGTCAACCCCAAGCTGATACTTGTATGCAGATTCCGCAATCTCACGCTGGAAGAACCCCTTTTCGATGGCTCGAACCACTCCACCCATTGACTCGACTTGGTCGAAGTACTTGTACGCCGCCGCTTCTAGCTGATTGGTGAGAGATTCGATGTAATACGACCCTCCCAACGGGTCAATCGTGTTTGCAATGCCACTCTCATGAGCAAGAATCTGCTGCGTGCGCAGCGCAACTCGAACTGCATCTTCTGTTGGCAAACAAAGTGCTTCATCCATGCTGTTTGTATGTAGTGATTGTGTACCTCCTAGGATTGCGGCAAGTGCTTGATAGGCCACACGGACAACATTATTCATTGGTTGTTGAGAGGTCAGCGAACAACCAGCAGTCTGAGTATGAAAACGTAATTTCCATGAACGCGGATCCTTTGCTCCCATTTTTTCTCTCATTAAATGTGCCCACATCCTTCGCGCCGCCCTGAACTTTGCCACCTCCTCAAGAATGTCATTGTGGGCGTTAAAAAAGAATGAGAGTCGAGGTGCGAAACTGTCTACATCCAGACCACTATCGACTCCTGCCTGAACATATGCCATTCCGTTAAGTAGGGTGAATGCTATTTCTTGGACTGCTGTCGAGCCTGCCTCTCTAATGTGGTATCCTGATATGGAGAGGGGGTTCCATAGAGGGAGATTCTTCGCACAGTATTCCATTATGTCTGTAGTTATCCTCAAGGAGGGGTTCGGGCCAAACACCCACGTACCTCTTGCAACGTATTCCTTTAGAATATCATTCTGGATGGTGCCACGAAGCTTGTTCATAGGCACTCCTTGCTTTTCGCCTACGGCGATATACATTGCTAGGAGAATAGCTGCAGGAGCGTTGATAGTCATAGATGTGCTAACCTTGTCTAGTGGGATTCCGTCGAATAACAACTCCATGTCTGCTAGGGAGTCGATTGCCACTCCGACCTTACCAACCTCACCTTGGGCGAGAGGATTGTCAGAGTCATAGCCTATCTGAGTTGGAAGGTCGAAGGCTATAGAAAGACCGGTTTGCCCCTGGTTAAGCAGAAACTTGAAGCGCTCGTTCGTTTCCCTCGCGGTGGCAAAGCCACTGTATTGGCGCATCGTCCAGAAGCGCCCACGATACATCGTAGGCTGAACGCCGCGCGTAAAAGGAAACATGCCGGGAAAACCCAGCTCCGGTCCATACTCCTTCAGCGCCTTTTCTGAGGGACTATACAGACGGTCCACCGGTATTCCTGAGAGCGTTTCGAATTGCTCCTTCCTCTCGGGAAACTTGGCCAGTGTCTTTGCGACAGGGCCCTCGTCCCATTCCTTGAATGTCTTGCGGAGACCCTTTTCAGATCCCATTATTTTTCACCTACTCCCTAACACTGATCAAAAAGCCAGCAATTAGTCGCTCGGCAACCGAGTACGGATCGTCATCCCGTCCAGCTATCTTCTTGATCGCCTGTTCATACTCTGGAGTACCCCGAAGCCTTGTGAAGAGCTCTCTGGTCAGCTTGTATTCCATTATCTGTTCAAGCTCATCACGGCTGCGTTGAAGTCCCTTCTCCTTTAGGAGACCAGTTTCTTGCAGATAGGACATGTGTTCGCCTATCATATCTACAAGTTCCGGAATGCCATCCCCTGTGAGCGCATTGGTAAGCAATACCGGGGGTCGCCAGCCCCGTTCCCTGGAATCTAGATCGAGCATTGCGTTGATCTCAGTGACCTTCTTGTCAGCCCCCGGATAGTCAGCCTTGTTGACCACAAAGATATCCGCGATTTCCATTATGCCAGCTTTGATTGCCTGAATGTCGTCCCCTGCACCTGGGACATCTGCCACAATGACTGTGTGTGCAACCTCAACAACTTTGACCTCAGACTGACCGGCCCCCACTGTTTCCACAATGACTATGTCCTTGCCAGAGGCGTCTATGGCACGCACTGCATCTGATGTTGCCCTAGCCAGACCACCGAGATGACCTCTAGTGCTCATGCTTCGCACATAGACATCCTTATCGAAACTGTGTTCCTGCATCCGAATTCTATCACCAAGCAGTGCACCGCCAGTGAATGGACTCGACGGGTCAACACACACTATTCCGATGGTCTTGCTTCTCTTTCGATACTCGGCAGTAATCCTAGTCACCAATGTGCTCTTGCCTGAGCCGGGAGGTCCTGTCACTCCCACTATGTGAGCATTGCCAGTATGCTTGTAGAGCATGCTGAGCGCGTTTGCCGCTGAGGAGTGCTCATTTTCTATCAGTGTGATTAGTCGAGCCAAGTCTCGCCTGTTCCCCTTGAGAACTCCTTTCACAAGTTTTGTCGCCGGCAAGGCATTTGTCCTCTCGGAAGGTCAATTACAATTTGACGTTAGACTCGATATATCCCACTATTTCTGCCAGAGGAGTACCTGGACCGAATACCTCTGCGATGCCTGCGGCTTTGAGCGCGGGAACATCGTCTTGGGGTATGATTCCTCCGCCGATTACAAGGATGTTGTCAACGCCTTCGGCCTTCAAAAGCTCCATGACCTTAGGGAAGAGAGCATTGTGTGCACCGGATAGAATGCTCATTCCTATTACATTGACGTCTTCAGAAATTGCCGCTTCGACAATCATCTCCGGGGTCTGCCGAAGGCCGGTATAGATGACTTCCATCCCAGCGTCCCGCAACGCCCTGGCAACAATTTTCGCACCCCGATCATGTCCATCAAGACCGGGCTTGGCGACCAGTACACGTATTTTCTTCGATGAACTCAAGGGACTCCCTCTATTGGTTGTCAGATAGCGATGTGTCCCTAGTGACGATTTAAAGCCTTTCGATTGTTATGTCGACGTCAGGGATGGGTTGAGCGCTGGAGCTTTGGCCTTTTGAGAAAAAGCGCATAGCCAAGTAGCAGGCTATTTGCAGAATACTAGAAACTGGTAGCGGTGCAGCAAAGGTCATCGCGAAGTTCGGGGAGAGAGCCATCGTGAAGACAGCAATCGGTACGACGATTTGAGCCAGCAAACATAAGAAAGCAATGAAGAAATTCGTCCGAACGGACAGCATCTGTCTAGAAAGCGCAAGATTGCCAGCAATCAAAACAGCTGCGATGGTCAACCAAATGATGGCAAGGGCGACCGACGCCTCATAGTTGATTGGACCGAAACCAGTGGAATCATAGAAGCCAAATCGATTGTATCGAACACTAAAACCACCCCAAACGAAGTAGCAGCTGGTATCGCTGATTGTGTCAATAAGGAGATGACGCCATTCAACAATGCCTATCGGCAGTAGAAGAGTTACAGATGCTATGACTAATGATACCAGATACTCCTTCGCTATCTGCACTATCCACACCACGCAAGAAATGCATGTCAACTCCCTATTTGGTTTTCGCTCCTAACTCCTGATGCTTGGCTCTTGATTTATTAGGCTGAGTGCCATAGAAAACACAAAGTAGGTGTTACAAGCGATGTCCATCGAACCCGAAAACTACACAGAGTACGATTGGTTCGGAGAAGCCAAGATTCGAGAGAAGGCTGGCGATTCTGAAGGTGCTCTAAAGGCGTATGAAGAGGCCACAAAAATCAATCCGAGCTTTGAGAAAGCATGGTTCTACAAAGCCCAGCTACATCATCGATTGGGGCAGAAAGATGAGGCAATTGCTTGCGCCAAGAAGACCCTTGAACTGAAGCCGACTTGGGAGAAGCATGTCCGAAAGTTCCTACCCGATATCACAGTGTAGAAGCAGGGTTTCTTAACGCACCTAACCCAACGCGGACGAATCAGGATAGAGTAGAACGAAGACTGCCTGATTGAGTGTCAGAATTCCACGTTCGTGCCAATCAAGCACTAGTTTGACATTTTCTTTGGATGACACCTTGGAAAGGGCAGAGATAGTTGGCTTGCGACAGTCGGGGCTCTGCAAAAGGTGCTCAATCGTCTGCACCATGATCATCTGTCTAGCATCGGGGCTTGTTTCCGTCAGCCAGAACAGGAGATTGTCACGGGCTTTCGAGCCTATTTCAGCCCGATCAGCGGCGCTAGCTACTGCAGCTGAAATTTTGTGAACGACATCACTGTCCTTGATGTCTTTCATCTCATTTTCAATAATTGTGACAAGGGCGTCAGTGTTCTTAGGATCACTACTTAGTATGTCAATGAGGTCCGAACGCGCTCGGAGTGGGCCCTTTTCGTCATTTTCGCCGCTCAAGTTGCATGCAGCTCCTTTCGTGCTTACAGAGCTCAGTTCTCGCGGGTTGCTAATATGTATTGTTCGTCTGGCGCGACTCAAATTAAGCTAAACAAGGCGCTCCATTACTTGACAGGAGGATCAAAGGTAGTTCCCTAACTCTGCCAGAGCATCAAGCACAAGAAGCGGTGCGGTATCATTGCCATACTTGGCTAGGCTCTTCTCGTATGAGGATCCTCTGATATTTACCCAGATAGAAGGAATTCCCGCCCAAGCGGCACCAACAATATCTGCATAGTACTCATCACCAACAAACAGCACTTCGTTCTTGGAAACCTCTAGTTCGCCCAGAGTATACTCGAATATCTCGGGCATTGGCTTGAAGGCATTCATATCTCCAGAGTCAATCAGGACTGTGAAAAACTTCGCCAAATCAAGAGCCCCCAGAATCGTTTTGACATCTCCTACAAAGCTATTAGTTATCACACCCAGCTTGGCCCCATTTGCAGAAAGACGTTGGAGCAGAGATTCTGTTCCAGGCATGGGTTTCGAGAGTTCCACGTGAAGCCTTCTGAACAGGTCAGTGACTTCGTCCAGCAGGGAGTTAATGACCTCAAGCCCAACGTCCTCAAGGCTTTTCCTCAGAGCATTCCCCACGCATTTCGTCGGAGTGATATACGGTGCTCCGTTGACAATGCGCTCAATCTCAACCCGATAATTCGAGAAGAGCGATTTGAAGTAGAGGTCGCGAATATCTGACGTGTCCTCTACAGTCTTGGATAGAAGCCACTCACAGGCCTTGAAGGCGTATTCGCCGGTGTGTGTTAGTGTCGAATCAAGGTCGAAGAGTATCGCTTCAAATCGACTCAGTTCAAGTGTAGTCACGATGGGTGCAGTCTCCGAACTAGCTCCCGCCCTTACCCAAGTATACGCCGTGTGGGTCCAAGCGATGCATAACGTCAATCTGTTCCTGAGTGGGTTCGTCAGTCGTTGGAACATCGTTCGGTATTATCAGGTCGAACATCACGTTGTCAAGCACATTCTGCACAGTGTACCCCGGATGCACCGACATCAGTCTGATCTTCAGGGTCTTTGGGTCGAAGTCCATCTGACACATATCGGTTATGACCACTTCAGGACCTCCGCCCACCATTGACCATTTCTCACGAGACCCTGGGCCCTCAAGATGGCCCGGGCTGGTTAAATGGTCCAATTGTTTGACAAACTTACGCTTGTCGTGGGTCATTATTATGATCAGGCGCTTGGCTGAGGAGGCAATGTCATTTCCTCCGCCACTTCCAGGAAGTCTAACCTTCGGTGATTCGTAAGGTCCGATGTATGTGGTGTTGAGATTACCATACTCATCAATCTGAGCGGCGCCTAGAAAACCAACATCGACATGACCGGCTTGAAGGATGAACCCAAGGGTTTCAATAAGGCCAATCGACGCAGAGCAGCCGAGGTAATACCTCGTATCCGCCACTGACAGTGGAACCTCTCTGGGCCTTGCGTCGATGAACCCAGCTTCAGAAATTAAGTTGATGTTGCGTGCGTGTGTTTCTTTGGCTAACAATGCGGCCAATAAAGGCAGGCCAGTGCCGCCAAAGACATTCTCACCGTCTCTGACATGGCTAGAGGCACAAGCTGCTAAGAACTCGATCTTGCTATACTCGACCATTGTGTGACCTCCTCAGTACCCCCGTGGCTTGATAGCCTTCAGCTTGTTCAAGCGACTCCATCCAATCTTATCCAAGTAGGCCGTGTGGTTCTCAACCCCTAGGATGTAGGTATCCAGATACTCCTGCCAAGTTTCTTCTTTCCGGGTAATCTTATGGAACATCTGCAAGAACTCCAAGTCATAATCATAGTAGCCGTGACACATCATTGGGTGAGCTGCGAATGGAGTAATCACAACATGATCGACATACATTGCAGGAATCTTGGTCTGTTCGGGCGCGAAGCGAATTTCCTCTTCGTCAACGAGTTCCTCTGCCAAGATAATGAGCTTCTTTCCACAGCGGCTGCCTTCAAGGTCCTCGCCCACGATCCCATCGATTTGTGCATTCCCAGACATATCTACACGCTGTGCATGGATTATGCTGAAGTCTGGTTGAATCGACGGTACAAGGCAGATCTTCTCGCCCGTAAATGGGCAATCAATCACCTTAAGCTTCTCGTCGCCTCTGTACCGCGATTTGGCGACCATGTCAGTTCCCATCATGCTGCGCAGGGGCATAAACGGAACATTCAATGCCCCACCCAAGAACCTCATCGCCATCGCCAGGTTGCTGTAGTCCTCAATCTCAACTTTGCCCTCAGCAACTCTGCGACGCATGTTGTTAGCAAGCCCTAATGCTTCAATCGCCACGAATGCAATCTCAAGGCGTGGAACAACTCCCGCGCCAACCAGTATCTCGAGATCAACCTCTGAACCACAAGTGTAGATTGTGAGATTGCGTTTCTTCTGCCTAATCAATTCTGACGCAAAAGCTATCGGGGGTCTCTGGAAACCAAAGCCGCCCCAGAAGAGCCCAGACCCGTCGGGAACCATCTTGGCTGCCTCGGCGAGAGTTATTCGTTTGTCTTCAATTTCGGGTTCTGCCAACTTGATTCACCGCAAAGGACTAACCTATGATTGTGAAGCCGTCACTCTCATGCCACCCTTTTATCTTTGACTGGAAAATACCATATCGCCTTTTCATGGGTAAGAACCGCGCAATTGGAGTGATATGTTTCCCTCATTTGGTCAGGCATGAGTTGTGTCAGTGTCCTATTCAAGATTGAAATTCGAACGGAGCAGCTGTATCATGAATCGCGTAAAACGTGCAATGTCGTCATTCAAGATGTGAAGATTCGTTTCTGACGGCGGAATATCAAACTGGATCGCTAGCCCAGCGACATCATCGTCCTCAATAGACTCGACAATTACTTCATACCTAGCCCCGATTTCATGTTTTTGTTCCGAAGACGCCATACTGGGTTGCTTGGTACGGTAGACTGTCCCCACGAGAGAGGGATAGACGAACTCAGTTCCAGATGCTTCTAGTTGAATCATGACCTTGTCGGACATCCCCTTGACTCGGAAGCGAAAGCTGGCATTCCCAATGATTCGGTAATCGCCCCTAATGCCAATGCGGGCAGACACCTCTGCATGCGTAATCTCATCAACTGAAGCCACAGCGTAGGCGTAGTGAAGACGTTTCTCAATGTATGCTGTTTGGAAGAGCGTTCTGCTCTTGGCATTGCTGGAATTGTATCCTTGAAGGATCCCGTCAGTGGCAACAAACACATTCACAAAGATCACAAGGTATCTGGCGTACAAGGGGTGGCCAGACCAGCTAGGACTTACAATGAGTAGGATTGCATAAAACAACACCACAAATGGAACAATCGGACACACACAACAACAAGTACTTCTCACAGAGCTTCGGCGCGCGCTCAAGTCGAAATGCGCTCGCTTGTGGTTCTCAAAGGCATCAGCGAAGGATTCCAAGTCGTATTCAACATCTTCGTACCTCCATCGGCCTGTCCTGTATACGATTCCCTGCTTGGCAAGACTCCCAAAAATAGCGCTCCCAATGTATACAGCCAACCCTAGTGTCAATAATAAACACAGCGTCACTCCAACGAAAGCTTCGTCAGACGGATCGCTTGGAAGAAGAGTAATCCCTAGGGCAGTGACCGCGATGACATACATTGCAAACAGCACCACGAATATCCACTCCTTCGTGCGGTCGAATACTTCCAAGCTCTTCTTCATGTCTGTCATGCTCTCTATGTCACCTATTTCAGTTTCTTTGCTGCTATTGCTACAGCTTCGAGAGTCTTTTCCAAATTTTGCTTAGAGTGTTCAAACGACATGGCGCCTAATCCATGGTAGCCAAACACGCCCAGCTCCATGAGCCTTGCCTGGAATATATCCTGGCTGCGCTTGTCAAACGCTTCTCCAATACTACCTCCAGTCAGCGTCGAGCCTCCGATATCGTGCTTCAGACAGTTAATGAATAGCATTGAACCATAGCCTGTAGCTAAGGCGTTAACGTTCTTGTTCACCAGTATCTGGTTCAGCCTTTCTCGGAAGTCCTCTCCCCGCTTGTTCAGCGAAGCGTAGTCATCTGACAATGAACGCAGTTGGTCCAAAGTCGCTATCCCTGAGACCATAGAGAGTGGGTGACTTGAGAAAGTCCCACCACCCACCCAGCGCCCGCCTTTCGCACCGGGTGCGGCCAATGCCAT
>JAUWOA010000164.1 GCA_030612365.1 Candidatus Thorarchaeota archaeon | reverse complement strand
AACTCCCGTCCATCGTTGATTCTCTGTCGTACGCACATAGGCTATGGCGCACCCAACAAGCAAGACACAGCGGCTTCCCATGGCTCCCCACTAGGGGAAGAGGAACTTGATGGTGCCAAGAAGAATCTCGGTTGGCCAACTGAACCCCATTTCCATGTCCCCAATGATGTGCTTGAGCATTTCCGCGAGGCTGTGAAACGAGGTGCAGAGATAGAAATTGAATGGAAGTCGCGATTGGATGACTACCGTAAGGCTCATCCCGCTCTAGCAGCGGAGTTGGAGCGACGCATGGTTTGGAAACTGCCTGATGGATGGGATACCGGCTTAGTCTCATTCCCTGCGGATCCGAAAGGCCTCGCGACGAGAGCAAGCTCGGGGAAGGTAATCAATGCACTTGCTTCACACCTACCAGAACTGATTAGCGGTTCTGCAGATCTCACCGGGTCAAACAAGACTTGGATTGATAGCTCCGATTCGTTCCAGGCCGATTGTCCTAGGAATCGAAACATCTTCTTCGGAGTGCGAGAGCATGCAATGGGAGCAGCTGTTAATGGGATGGTGGCACATGGAGGCCTGAGACCATACTGTGGCACATTCTTGGTCTTTGCAGACTACATGCGCCCCGCAATTCGGATTTCAGCTCTGTCCAAGCACCCAAGCATCTGGATATTCACACATGATAGCATAGGCCTAGGTGAGGACGGTCCAACTCATCAGCCAATTGAACACCTCGCATCATTGCGCGCCATACCAGGCCTTTGGGTAATTCGACCCGCAGATGCAAATGAGGTCATTGAGGCATGGAGAGTAGCCATCCTCCGAAAGGACGGCCCCACGCTGTTATCATTGACCCGACAAAAACTGCCCACTCTGGATCGTAGTGTGTTCAACCCGGCTGACGGTCTCGCGAGAGGCGCATATGTCCTGCGTGACCTTGGAAAGGGAGACCCTCAGGTGATATTGATGGCGTCGGGTTCAGAGGTGAATCTAATCGTAGCGGCAGGAGAACAGCTGGCTGCAGAGGGCGTGAACGTGCGTCTTGTGTCATTTCCGTGTTGGGAGCTATTCGAAAATCAAGACGAGCATTATAGAGAATCAGTGCTTCCAGCGCGAGTAGGTGTTAAGCTAGCGGTGGAGGCAGGTGTTTCTCAGGGTTGGAAGCGATGGGTAGGTGATCAAGGTGGTATCATCTCTATCGATCGGTTCGGCGCCTCTGCCCCGGCCAAGGTGTTGTTTGAGAAATTCGGGTTCAGTGTGGAGAACGTTGTGAAACAGGTCCGCCAGCTAATCAGTAGCTAAATTGCTCTACTCCAGCGCTTTGACATTGTCTAGATCGCCCCATCCAATGACAAGTGGCGCGATCAATATCCACCCTATGGTGCAACCTGCTGCCCAATGCACAAGTAAGTTCCTAGCGAAGAGCAGATTGGTCACGAAGGCTATGACAAATGAGATGATGCCGAGATATCCTCCTTCTTTGCGCGCGGATTGAAGATACCATACGGTCATGATAGAAAGCGCCGAACTGACAAGCATCAAGGGACCCCAAAGCGGCAGTTGGATTGTCCATCTTACAATGTGACCGCTAATGTATTCTCCAACTATCATCGTGAGTAGATGAGAGCCATCCATGAGTGTGATAGCCCACGCAATGAATGCCAAAATGCAAGCTACGGAAAACAAAGCAAATTGTAACACGACTAGTTTCTCTATTGATGTTCGCATGAGGATTCATTCCATGACTGATAACGCTCTACCGCTAGCGTGGCTCTTATGCATTTCACTCTGAAGCTGGCAGTGGTTTAGAAAACCAATTTTCCGTATCCCTTGTCAGAGATTGATTAAGTGCCCTAGGGGATAACTCTATAAAATCAATCCACTGCAGCTATGTATTCACGGTGAGCAACTTGCTGAAAGAAGAGAAGGTAGCTGACGACAATGTGGACCCAGCTGAGGTCGACGTGCGCATTAGGATAAAGAAACTCCTGAGTAGAACTGCAACCTCCAAGCCATCTCTAGAACCAGCTGAACTCGCGAAACTGATCACAGCTGAACTGGGTGTTGAGGACCAAGACCTCGTTAATTTCACTCATATCGAAGCCATAAATGCTCTGAATCGCAGAAGATACGTGCGTGTGCCAGCTGATGAAAGGATTATTTTAATTCCGCATTGCTTGAGAGACCCTGAACGATGCAAAGCACCAATCGATGATGAGGGATATCACTGTCTGAAGTGCGGCGCGTGTATCATTGCAGAGATAACCAGAAATGCTGAAGAAAAGGGAATCAAATGGTATATGGTCGGAGGCGGTTCGCACGCCATAAAGATCATCAAGAACGCCCGGCCCAAGGCGATACTTGGGATTGCATGCTATGATGAGGCGATGATGGCCATTGAGAAGATTGACAAATATGGCATTCCGGCTCAGGCTGTCTTGCTCAGGAAAGCTGGATGCATTAACACAGAGGTGGATCTTGACGAGGTCTTGGCTAGTTTTAATATCGATGATGCTATTGCAGTATCTACGTCGAGTCCCTATACATATGGTACCGGAAGCTATGTGGCGATCGTTAACTCAGCCCGTCACTATCTGCGAAATCGTGACTTCTTGACCTACACCTCACAGTTGGTTCCTGAACCAGTCGGCTCTGAAACATGGTCGCTCGCCTGGGGATATATGCGACGCTTTGATGATATGCTTAACGCTCCGACCCTGAGCAAGAAGGCAGCTTTAAACCTTCTAGAGCAGGAACGTAGCATTGTTGAGCCGGGTTTTGCAGGTGACCTTGAGGTGCCATCCAACGCGCCCATTCGCCACCGCTGGTTGGCACAATTCTTTGACAATGAACGAAAACACTACGCGGGTGAAGCACTGCATGTGGTGAAGGATCTGTATGAGAGTGCTTGGGGTGACATCGAGAGGAAGGGCATCGTGCTCTCCCAAAAAGATATGGATGATCTCATTTACAAGAAAGCCCGTTGTTTCTTCAAACTATACTTTATCTTGGGTGATTTTGATTTGGGGGGCCATCTTGATGACTTCTCATACCTGCTGGGCATGGGTCTTGGTATGCTCGATGATATGCTAGATGTAGCACAGGACTACAAGGCAGGGTATGTGAATATCACTCGTGAAGAGATGGAAGCGCTGGGTGTCGATCTTGAGCCTGGCGACCAGGATTTCGTGAAACAGATCATCGATGCAGGCTATATGACGCTCAAAGCAAAGAAGATACTGTCATTCATGCTCAAGGTGAGGGAGCTGACCCGCTGCATCCGTACGCCGCTTATCAGCAACTTCCTCCTACGTCTGACTGAAATCTTTGCAGCTCCAATACTGGAGGAGAGAATGGTGCCTGGCCAGCGATACTTCTTCAAGGGAGGCCGCTTAGCAGACCTCCTATTGCCAAAGAATGAATCCGTTGCCTACCAGGTGGGACACAAGTTCATCAAGTTCTTCCTCATGTATCCACAGGTGGTTTCACCGTTCTTCAGACGGCCCTCGTATGTTTGAGGCGACACTGCCAACAGTAAGGCATGCCATTCACCAGTGCTCGGATGCAAGGTGAAGATTATGATGGTTGAAATGGAACTGTTTCCCGTTCTTGAGCTAGGCTGGATTAATGGGTGGATTCTACTAGTTGTTCTATACGGGGCTTTCGGCATACTGCTCCTAGTCTTTCCCAAGGCGGCGGTAACAAGACTCTATGCATATGATAGGTTACGATGGAGCAAGAAGCAGAGAGCATACCACGTGATAGGAAAGGTACTGATCCTTGTCAATCTCGTTCTGATAATCCTCACTCCATT
>JAUWOA010000041.1 GCA_030612365.1 Candidatus Thorarchaeota archaeon | reverse complement strand
TGGTGGTCCTCCCTTCTGTAAGATGAGGAAGTGCTGTGTGAAAAAGGGCATCGAGGGCTGTTGGGAATGTGATGATTTTAAGACCTGCACGAAACTGGATTTCCTAAGGCCATCACATGGAGATGCACATCTGAAGAATCTCCGTATACTCAGCAGACATGGAGTCGACCACTTCCGAGAGGGCAAGAAGCATTGGTATGTGAAACCGAAGGAATGAGATCTGACGGGTTACATGTTCTTGAGCTTGTCCCAAAGCTGTCTGACACTAACGTGACCGATCTCTCCGCCGGCCCCGTGACCGCTGGTGCTATCACCACATAGCCAGACATTCGACGTGCCAGGTATGGGCTCCTCACACGAGGGTCGACGGTTCCTATGCTGGTCAATGTTCACTTCTGCGCCATCGCACATGGGTGCGACAAATCGTCTTACAAAATCTAAGTTGTCTTCTATCTCGGGATAAGCTTCAATGAGTTCTTTCCACATGTCGTCTAACGCTATTTCATTTTTGGACTTATCATTGGCATCTGCGGCGGGGATGGGCTTGAACCAAGTTCCGAGTAGGCATCCTTCGGGTGCCATGGCCGGCTCGATATTACTGTACCATTGGCCAAAACTGTTTGATCTCCTGAGGAATATAATGCCCGAATGATCCGTTATCTTGCTCTTCAACGCCACGTCGATTACAGCGCCCGCTGTGGGTTTTAGCGCCTCGCATCTCTTTAGGAAGTCAACGGATACGACTGATTCTGCTGCCCTTGCGCCAAGTACAGAACGCAGATCCTGCACTGGAACAGTGACTATCACGGCTTCATTGACGGTGATATTGCATTCGTCACCTTCAGGCGGTTTGAGAGTAACGGAAACGGCACGTCCTTTGCTGAAGTTGACGGCAGTGCATTCAGCCTGCAGGAATCTTCCTCCGTTTTCCTCAATGGCTTCTGTGAATCCATCGAATATGGATTTCCATCCGCCTTTTGGATAAGTGACACTAATCTTTTTCTTCAGGTTCTCGTTGAAGGCTTCAATCATTTCGCCAAAGCTTACTCGGTCTTCGAATGGGCAGACCATCATGGATTCCGCACAAAGGAACAGGAACTCGCCTAAACCCTTGCGTCGACGCTCGTCGTCCCACCCTAGTTGATTTTCTGTGTAGTCGCGCAGGCTTACGTCCATGTAGCGATCTGATTTGATGCGTTTTATTTTAACAAGGAATGATAGAGCACTCCTGAGTCCCATCAGTGGGGACTTTAGGAAGCCGCCCACCCCCGTCGGGAACATCACAAATGGCTTGATATGCTTGCCAACCGTTGTGCTGTTGTAGATGTATGATTTGCCGGACGGTTCAAGGAACTCCACATGTTTGTCCACTTCCCTCAGGGATTGCGCTAATGCGGATTTTTTACCATATCTGATTGCGTGTATCCCGTAGGCTAGGGTGTAGCCGTCCCGCACAATGAAGTGCGCTCGTCCTCCGCGTTTGGAAGACTTCTCGACAATCAGTACGCTTTTACCCTTCGGACCAAACCTGTTTGCCAGTAACGCACCAATATGGTGACCTCCAATCCCCGCACCCACAATCAGGAAATCTACAGTTTCATCAGCGCTTGTTCCTTCAGACATCAACTTCTACCTCGAAGTGTGTATTCTATGAGCCCGAATGTGGGGTTGCGTGATAATAACGTGCCGAAAATGAATGATTGAATGGTAGATGGGGCCCGAAGCGGGATGCTCCCCAAGGTGACCTTATGAAACCCATTATCGAGTTCTGCGATGTCTTCAAGTGCCTCCTTATTCTGGGATGAAGTAAAATATGAACGGTTGAAAGAAGAAGTCTAAGAACACGATTTGACGATCTCCATCATCTTTGGTGTTGGGTTGAAGATTCTTGGTGTTTACGTTCGATTTCACGTCGCCATAGATCATATTCTCTTCTTGTGAGTTCTCTCTTATCTTTCCAGAATGCTTTATCGCAATTAGGGTTGTGGCACACAAATATCTCCTTTCCAAATAGGTCCCCACAAGGACCTATACTCGTTTCTTCACCACACACAGGGCAAGGTGACATATCCCGTAGGTATTTTCTTTCTCGTGTCATTTTCTATCAATTCTTAGCATGTTTCGTCAAACTCAACTTCGTAAATCTAATTAGACCGGTTCTCTGATTTTGATAATTGATTGAGTGCAGCTTCAAGAATGACACCTGCACCAAACGAAGGATCTAGAACTGTATCGGACTGTGAACGAACGGCCCAGCTCACCAAGAAGTCAGCTACTCTTGGGTCGGTGTAGAAAGCACCGAGTTCTTTCTTCCGCTGTCGTTCAGTCATTTTTCATCTTTTCCCGTTTCAGTTCGTTGTGTTGAGTCGACGAATAAAGGCTTATGGAAAACGGTTGGAATCTCCATGAATAAGCTAATAAGACAAATCCATTCTGCATGATTTCGTTCCCCTGGTGGGGACAACCCATGGCCCGGGTGGTGTAATGGCAGCATAGGGGATTGTGGTTCCTCTGACGTGGGTTCAATTCCCGCTCCGGGCCCCATCACCTGATTATTCCCCGAAACCCAAGATTCAACTCGTGGTTTCTCTTCCGTGGCCTGTGAACAATCATGTCGAAGCTGATCAGCACTCTGAAACAAATGATAGACGATGCTGAGCTCTATGCCGATCTCTTGTACATTTTTCCAGGTAGCATGCGTGTGGGAGTGGAGCTAACGGACACAGGTGAAACTGCAACACTTCTGATAGGTGAGGAGTTGGGTGTTGAAGAAGGGCTGGTGGATCCGGTCTTCAAGATCACTATGACCGCAGAAATCCTAGAGAAGATAATAAAGCGCGAGGTTGATGCATTTGCGCTCGCCGGCCGCTCGCATAGCAAGGAAGCACGCCCCATCGACTTCGAGTTCATTGACGACAGTCGAGTGAATGAGGCAATGGAGGCGATAAAGGGCTTGGCGACGTTTTTCTTTAACCCTGGGAGAATAAAGAGGAGGGAGCTTCGGCTTGGACTAGCAGGTGAGGCACACGGTGCTAGGCCGATTCCGCTCGTGTACTGGAAAGGAGTCAGATACGCATGGTATCATGTCCCGGCTGGAAAAACCCTCAACGAAGAAGGAGAGAAGGATCCATGGCCGCAGGCATTCGTTGTTCTCGAAGGCAAAGGCAAAATTCTCATAGAGCACGAAGAGTTCGAGTTGCAGGCACAGACTGTGTACTACATCCCCAGAAACTGTGCCCATCAGGTTCATGCAGATGAAATAGTGGAATTACTCTGGCTAGCATGGGACGCTGAGTGATGTTAGGAAGAGTTCTTGTATACGATTTTACCAGATTGATAAAGAAAGCACAGTAATCTTTGAGATAGCTCGCGAGAACGAAGGTGATTGAATGAAGCGGCAAGCAATCATTGCAGTACTAGTCTTACTAATCGCAGTTCCAGTAGCCGCTCAGGATTCCGACTACCCTGTTGTTGTCGTCGACTACCGCGAGTTGCGCCTTGTACCCGAGGACTTGACTGCGCTCCCCGCTATCAATCTGCAATTCACAAGCAATCATGCATTATCCAATCTTCTTGCTGACAATGACACTCTCTTTTGGGAACCTCTTGGAGGCACGAACCGAGATCTCTCCTCGAACTCCTCGGTGAGTTCCTTCGCTGTGGTCCAGATCAACGAAACCGGTTTCTACGAAACCATCATCGGCCTCAGTCCTGACAATCAAACGCTTGAATGGGTTGCTTCTCTGAACTCTTCAGTTAGCGCCAATTTCTCAGATATTGTAATTGCAGCCACCGGCTTCTTCGTGGATGATGGCAGATACTGGGGACTCTGTGAGGAGATTGTGGTTTTGCCTGGTCATTTGGTGGGGTTCGATGTGGACCACGTGTGGAGACTGGCTTTCCACTTGGTAGCTGAGAGCGAAAGGTGGACCCTCTTCATTGAGAGCTCAGGACAGATACTTGACACACAATTCTCGCAACTCCCCTGTCAGACATGCTTTGATTATTCATTGCTCATTGCCGGGGCCGCCATTGTGACTGCGGTAGTGGTCTTCGCACTAGTCATCATGTGGACAAGACGGCATTAGTGAATGTTATCGCCTTGTTTCCATCGGGCGGAAGTAGGTGATTATCTTGACAATTGAAACCAACTCGCTCAGAAGATGGCGAACTTCCAAACCCGGGTGCGAGAGATTGGCTTTCCTGCAAATGGGTAGGAGGAATTCCGTCTGTTTGGGCGATATGGTTAAAAGGCTCCAACGGGGGCATTCACGCATCTTTGCGGAGGTTGCCAAGCCAGGTTAAAGGCGCAGGGCTCAGATCCCTGTCTTCGTGATACTTCATCACGAAGGGGGAATCTCGTAGGAGTTCGCGAGTTCAAATCTCGCCCTCCGCACCATTCCTTCTTGCTGGTGCATGTTCACTGTCGAGCTATTCAGTGTTGGACATCAAGAACATTGTTTCCAATCTGTCTATTCCTTCAAGCTTATCCAGCTCGCCGGTGATGAACGCGGAGAGTTCCAGCATATCACGGAAGTGACAGATACAGATGAGATGTGCAGGTCCTGCAGTCCAGTAAACTCTCGATACCTGTTCATAGCCTTTGAGAGTTGCGCAAAGACTATCTGAGAATCCCGGCTTGCAGGTAATCATCGCTACCACCTGAATTTCGAATCCTAGCTTGCGCCTATCAACGTCAACAGTGAATCTTTCAATGAAGCCGTTCTCAACAAGACGTGCTATCCTGGTCCTGATTGAACTGGGACTCAGATTGACATCCTTGGCAATCTCTCTCAAGGAACTTCTGGCATCCTTTGTGAGAATGGCAACTATCTGACGGTCTCGTTCATCAATCCTGTCTGCAGAACCCACTTGAAGCGCTCCTCCGGCGCTCATGGCGTGTCAACAACCACATGATAAATCGTTGGTGTGTCTACTGAGGAACGGGAGTATTCTCAAGCAATTCCATTACGACTTGACTCTAACGATGATTTGCCGTCCCATCAAATCCCAGACTTCAACCTCAACGTTGTTCGTGATCTTGGAGGCGAGTTCCTCGTCAGCAGGCCTAGGTACCTCATAGGTCTCATAGGTTTCGCTATCCATGAGGTTGAGGGTTTCTCCCATGTCTGTGATAACTGTGGCGCTCTTCTTATCAATCAGCGGAACATCCACCATACGGTCTGCGGGTGTAATCACATTGCGTTTCCTCTTGTCGAAGAAACCCACGGCAACTATGTTGGCCTTCGCAGATCCGTGCTTCCCCGGCTTGGACTTCTCAATTGATATTACCCTGCAAGGCTCACCGTCAATTAGGAAGTAGCCTCCCAGTTTCAAGCTCTTCACGATTGTCTTCTTGATGCTCAACTAATCTCACCAATCCAGTCTAGCAGACCGTGTATGACCACTGACCCCGGCCTGTCTTCAAATACTTTGTGGGGGACGATTGGTGGAGCCTAGTGCGTCTGCCCAACAGCAAGAGTAAAAGGCAGGCAATCCGAGGCCGAGCTGAGAAGTGTATTTTCATGATTGAGGAAAGTCCAGAGGTTCTGACCGACCGAAGAACGGTGGGTGTTGTATGCCGAAAGGACCGACCCGAGATTGAGCCCATAGCAAGAAAAGTTGTAGACTTCCTTCAGTCAAAGAAAATCAACGTCTGTATGGACACTGGATCTTGTCAGGGAGTCAGCAATGGGATTGAACGGACTGAAATTTCTGAGATGGATGTCGACTTTGTTGTCACAATTGGGGGGGATGGCACAATACTCTACACATTGTCACAGCTTAGGAACCGACAGACTCCACTCTTCTGCATCAACCGAGGTACGGTAGGTTTCTTGACAGAAACTGGTCCTGAAACAGCTGTGAGTCATCTCCAGAAAGTAATCAATAATGAATGTGTAATTGAACAGAATATCAACATAGCCTCTGGAGTTGGAGATAGGTCGTTTGATGACGCACTGAACGAAGTCTATGTGGTTTCAGCCACGCCCGGCAGGCTTCTTACGTTTCTAATCTATCTAGACGGTGTTCGTGTGGACTTTGGCCGGGCTGATGGAGCCATGGTTGCCACACCCACGGGATCAACAGCATATGCACTTGCTGCAGGCGGGTCTATCCTTACGCCTGGTGTACACGGTCTCATATTCGTGCCAGTCTGTCCTCCAAGATTCGAGCTGAAATCCCTCGTCATTCCCGATGATAGTCTAATGGAGATTGAGCTCGTGAAGCGAGAAGCCCCTGGTTTGGCGGTTATAGACGGCCAATCAAGATGGGCGGTCGAGCCTAAAGAAACCGTCTGGGCTAGGAAGGCTGAGGGAGTCACTCGCTTTATCCGTCAGACAGACAATTACTACGATCGTCTGAACACGAGGCTTGTGCCAAGAACGCTCTAGGTGTTTTCAATGAAAGTGGTCTTTGTGCTGGATGCTGCTGCACTGCTTTCCAACTGGACACAACGAAATCCTGATTCGGAGTTTGTTACTACTCAAGGCATTTTGGACGAGCTCCGCAATAGGCCAAGTCGTGAAAGAGCTGAGCGCCTCGTTCTCATTGGACGAATGCGTGTTGCAGATTCTGATCCTAACTCTGTGAGTGTTGTTGGTCTTACCGCTTCTAAGCTGGGCGACCTCCAAGTCCTCTCGGACAACGATGTATCGTTGCTTGCAATTGCATTGAATATTCAGGGTGCAGGGAGGACAGTATCCGTAGTATCCTCGGATCTCTCTGTATTGAACACCGCAACAGCACTAGGATTTGGAATCGTCGACCTTACAACCAAGATGCGTCATCGGATAACTTGGGTTCTAAGATGTCCTGCATGTGGGCACAATGAGCAGCAAGGCTCCAAGGAATCAGAATGCCCTGTATGCGGAACGAAACTGACTAGAAGACACAAGAAAAGCAAACGAATCGTTTGAATTGAGTGTTATTCTGGTAATACTCCTTGTTATCTTATCTCTTGGCCAGTTCTTGAATAGAGGCTTCACGACATGATTGACGAATCAACTCTTACTATCAACCGGGACCTTGATGATGTCAAAGCACAGGTCAAGCGTGAACTCGAAACAATTAAGGATCTCATGAACCTCTACAGCTATCGTAACAGCCCTCCCGGTTGGGCCATGCCATTCCAGCTTCATAGATTACGCAGGACTCTGCGCATTCATTACTTGGCAATGAGAATTAGAGACGCAGCTCCCATCCCGGCAGGGATGAGGGAACTCAGCTGGACACTAGATCCCAATATTGAACTCTCCTAATCATTCTCCTACCAGCATTACCTCAACCTTCCTGCTTCTGGACCGATTGTCGAAGTCAACGAAGGCTATTTGCTGCCAGGTTCCAAGTGTCAATTGACTGTCAACAAAAGGAGCTGTCAGGCTGGGTCCCACGATAGATGCCCTGATGTGAGAGTGACCATTGCCATCCTGCCACCGCAAGTGATGCTCGTAAACTGCTTCAACTGGTGCCAGCCTTTCCATGGCTTCTGGAAAGTCCTTCAACAGACCCTCTTCGTATTCTATGGTTATGATTGAGCCGGTTGACCCCACACAAAAAACTGTGCAGATGCCGTTCTTGAAGCCACTGGCCCGGACAACACTCTCAACTTCTGATGTTATATCGACCATATCGCAATTGCCATTGGTCTGGAAAGTTAAAGTGGAATGGTATGTTCCCATCATTTCTGGACTCCTTTCATTTGAAAAAAACCTCACAACACTTCCGTATGTGACATTGGCATTAGAACTCTACGACCTACTTCTGAACTTTGCAGTTTCAACAAGTTCATGAAGACGATCTCGCTTCGATAGGAGGTCCTCTTCATTCTCTTGGAGGATGAGCAATGCTCCGATATGACTACCGCTTTCCACAGCGTGTAGAATAGACATAATCGATGTCAAGACATCGTCGCGGGTCGTCATGGCGAGGTCATCCATCTTCTTAATCACCCTTGAGATATCATCTGTTCGCCTTGGAAAACGGTCATAGAGTGTTTCAAAGACAACAAGAAGATCCTCAAAAGCGTCTCTTGGTTCATTGATTCCTTTAAAGATTGCCGCAGATTTGTTGAGTAGCTCTATGGCCTTCTCAATCATCTCGATTTCGTTGGTCTTCAATGCTTCAGTTCCTGCTGTCCTCACCCACACTGCTGCAAGTTCTGGCACGCCCATTTCCTCGTAGAACTTCGCGGCTGCCGCAGCTTTGTCGCTAGCTATCAAATGGAAAGAGGCAGTCCTCTCTTCATCTCCTAGTAAGAGTGCGCAGTTGGCCGCTTTGCTGTAATACTTTGAACCTTCATCTGCCTCTCCTTGAGTTGAACATTCGTCAGCTAACTGGACATATATCTCCAGAGCACGCTCAAGATGCCCTTTCGCTTCAGTGCTCCGTCCAGCCTCTTCCAGCACATCAGCAGCCTCCTCCAAGGACTGAGCCTGAAACTCCTTGTTTTCACTCTCTTCTTCTGCCTTTGCTTGACTGAGGAAATAGCTGATCACCGTTTCGTAGATTTCTTCTGCTTGTTCTGCTTTCCCCCACTTCTTTAGGCACATTGCCTGGTATCTCAAATAGCTCATCTCAGACTGACTATCCCTCTCTGCCGCTGCTCTCTCAGCCAATTGACCGAATAGATCATTGGCCCGTTTGAGTGCCCATCTTGCCTTCATGTCACTTCCAATCTCACTCAGCATATTCCCTGCCTTGATCAGCAACGGTGCGACGATCTCCGGTTTTCCATCCATCTTCATGTAAGCTTCGGCGGCTTTCATGATTGCCTGTTTTCTTGCTGAGGTCAGTCTCTGCAGCTTGTAGGCTTCTTGGGCTGCATCGTATATGTTACCTGCTTTCTCAAACAGGTTACCCCTCTCGTACAGCTTTCCTGCTTCCATCATCATTCGAATGGCTTCAGGAGAGTCGCCCTCAGAATACATCACCTGGGCAACCTCAGCCAATGCATTGCCAGCTGACAGGAAATCGTTTCTCCTCTTTGCTTCTTCCGACCATCCAATGGACATCTTGATTGCTCGGTCGTTGATTCTCGAACCAAGCTCTTCATCGCCGGATGCGTGGTAGAGTCCACCGACTTTCCTGAGAAGAGTAATCGCTTTGTCGAAGGCCTTCGCTTCTTCATATGTGTCTGCAAGATTTTCAAGCGCGTCTGCTGCTGCGATTGTGAACCCTTGCTTCTCTGGCTCCATTTCCGCGAAATCAGCCGCCCTGAAGTAGAAGTCTGCCGCCTTCTTGTATTCCAAAGCATCCTCAGCTACTTTGGCTGCTTGAATATTCACGCGAACTATCTCGCGATGTACCTCCGGACTCGACACCTGACGCACTAGCATTAGTGTAGCTTGGTCGAACGCGGAGAGGGCTTCATCTCCCCTGTGAAGACTGCGATAGATAGTGCCTGCTTTCTCATATGTCTGTGCAGCCTCTCTGTACATCCCCTCAGATTCAAATGACTTGGCAGCCTGAGTGAAAATATCCGCCGCCGCGACCTTGTCGCCCGCCTCGAGTCTGGCATTAGCCTGCTCTAGCAAGTTATTCTGAGAGGTCAATTCAATCTGTCCTATTTTTCTTGTGTATGCCTTGGATTACAACTTCTGTTTTAGTTGCCTTATCCTCATAACAATTGCCATTATCAACGCTGTATCAATGACCGCAACCATCACAGAAGACTAAAATAACTGAGCGGTCCAACCAATCTTGGTAGTGGAAACCCAAAATGAGTACATCACGTATTGGGTTGATTGGGACTGGGAATATCGGGAGAACACATCTTACAAGCCTGGCATCACTTCGCCACGCAGGTCTACTTGATGTAGATATTGCTGCAGTTTGCGACATTGATGAACAAGCGATGCAACGAGCAGCCGAGCTCTTCGATGTGCAAGTCACTTACAAAGATTTCAAGGACTTAGTTGCGGACGAAACCGTTGACATTGTCTATATCTGCGCTCCTACGAACAAGCACGGAAGCATGGTGAAGGCAGCCGCGAAAGCAAAGAAGCCGCTCTTCTGCGAGAAACCACTTGCTAGGAGTTGGCCACAGGCGAGCGAGCTCATGGGAGTTACAAAGGATGCCGGCGTGAGCAGCGGTGTGGGCCTTGTTCTCCGCTACGATCAGTTCTTGTTGCACGCGAAGAAACTCATAGAAACCAATGATTTTGGCCAGCCGATGCTGGCACACATAAGAGATGATCAGCGGTTTCCGGTGGATTATGTGCAATACAGCAAATGGCGCGGGGACCGATCCGTTGCTGGTGGAGGAACTCTCATCGAGCATAGCATCCATGATATCGACGTTTTGGGGTGGTTCTTCGGTACCATTGCGAGTGTATATGCAAGAATCAATTACTTCGCAGGAAAGAAAGTCGAAGATCAGGCGTCTCTAGTTCTCACACATGAGGGCGGTGCTGTTAGCACATTAGATTCAATCTGGCATTGGGTTGAGCGACCAAACGAGAGGATGATAGAGCTCTTCTTTGAGAAAGGGTTCATCAGCATTCGGCTTGAGTCTGGCAAGCGCGTACTGGATTATCAACTACAGGGAGAGGGTCCTGTGCGAGTTTGGGAGGAAACTGCGAATCTAGCACTTCTCGAGACCCTGGGTGTACATTCTAAGAACCTGTCATTGGAATCGGTTGAGGTTTTAACCTCTGTGGGCGGTGAAAGATACGCAGCTCTAAGCTATGCATTTCTCAAATCAATCCAATCTGGGACTGAACCGTCTCCTAGCTTCAGAGATGCAGTCACAGCCCATAAGGTCGTGGACGCAGCCTATGATTCAGCTAACAAGAATCAGTGTATTGATCTGCTGTAGAGTCCAAGAGGACAGCCTTAAGTGGGTTTGGCCTCAATCTTGGGTTGAGTTCGGCAATGCGCGAAATACCGGTTGGCAAAGTAGAGTCCTCTGACTATGATGTTGTCATTGCAGGGGCCGGCGCAGGTGGGCTATTGACTGCTCTTGCGCTAACTGCTGAGGGCAAGAGACCTCTCATTCTGGAGAAGAGTGACCGCATTGGAGGTGTCTGTTACGGCTACGATTTCGAAGGCTACCGCATTGATAACGGACTCCACATCATAACAAGAGTGCACCATGGCGCGTTCACCCGTTTTCTCCGAATCTATCTCAAGCCGCCTCCTGAGTTCGTTCTTCACGAGGGTTGGTTCTTCAGAGTCTTTGACAAGGTTGGTACAATACCTGCAAGCGTCGGCGAAACCCTAACGTGGCCGCTCACAGGAATACGTGGGCGTCTTGGATTAGCTAGGATTGGTGCCAAGATAAAAACAATGAAACTTGATGAAATGCGCAAGTACAAGGACATCTCATTCCTCGAATTTATGCAATCCAAAGGCGCCACGAACCAAGTGATGCTTGATGTGATGCAGAGTGCAATTTACATGGCTGCTGGAGTGCCAATCGAGCAAGCCTCTGCGTATGAAGCATTACGCACGCTCAAGGATACGGACAAGGAATCATCAAAGCTGGGGTCTCTCAAGAAACTCCTCTTCGGTTCTGGGGCTGAGTATGACGAAGGTGTGGTAATCGGTGGAATGCAGGCACTCATCGAACGTGTTGCGGAAGCAATAGATGGCGACATCGTGTTGAATGCTCCAGTTGAGAGAATCACTGAACAAGACGGACATGTATCTGGTGTCACAGTTAACGAGGCGGATATTCCATTTTCAAGAGTGATCAGCAATATCCCTCTGTGGTCCATGCCTGCGATAATCAAGTCCGATCGTGCTGAAGTGAATAACTTCTTCCAAGAGTGGGATCACATGAAGGTCACACGGGGTCTGACGCTTTGGCTTGGGTTGGACAAGGTAGTTCTTGGAGATCGTAAGTCTAGGGTTATTGTGCATCCGAATCCTAACCGATGGATGCTCTCGCTTTCGAGCTTTGATCCCACGTGCGCTCCTCAAGGCAAGGAACTCATTGGAATTGCCACCACGTTGGAAGAGGGCATGACCATTGAAGCACAAGTCGAGAGAATGAAGGGAAATGGATTGGATGAGTATTATCCGGAGATATGCGATCACATAGAGATGGAGCACGTTCAGACATCGTATGCAACTAGAGCGGCTCTGATACCGGGGCAGACTGCGCTTGACAGACCCGGTCCTCATACTCCAATTAAGGGGCTGTACATTGTAGGTACTGACACAGCTGGTGAGGGCGTTGGTCTTCAGCAAGCGGCCAACTCAGCAGAGGGCGTGGTTCGTGCACTGAGTACCGGATGGTAACTTGAAATCGACTGCTCGCTGAGCTAGCGAAAAGGTTTTGTTATGCCGATGCCGGCAAGTGACTGACCTTGTGGTCAGCTCATAGGAGTCATATGATATGCCCATGATTGAAATTAGATGGCATGGTCGAGGTGGACAGGGTGGTGTCACCTCAGCTGAGCTTCTAGCGAAAGCAGCTTACATAGATGGTTACATTGGAGTACAAGCGTTCCCCTACTTCGGGGCTGAGCGCAGAGGAGCTCCTGTTAAAGCATTCACTCGCATCTCTGACAAGGAGATTAATGTGAGGAGTCAGATATACACGCCCGATATTGTGGCAGTTCTTGACTCTGGCATAGTCGAGCTGATTGATGTCACTGAAGGCCTCAAAGAGAATGGAGCGGTGATCATAAACACGCCAAAATCCCCGAAGGAGATGAATCTAAAGAAGGGTCGTGTGTATACGTATGATGGGACCGGCATCGCCCTCAAGAACGGTCTTCTTGTGGCCGGGCTGCCTGTTGTCAACACGACAATGTTGGGTGCATTTGCTAAGGCTACCGGCTTGATCAAACTGGAATCAATTCAGCAAGTGATACGTAAGAACTGGCCTGGGAAAGTAGGCGACAAGAATGCTCTTGGTGCGCAAGAGGCCTATGATTCCTGTACCGATTGAACAAGCATGCCAGATTAAGCGTACATCCTCTCATATCCAGGTCTGCTAACTCCTGGTTGAGCCTTTCTCATACCCTCGACCTGACGAGCCATTTCCTCCATCTTCTTGCGGATAGCTTCAGCACTCTCTATCAAGCCTGAAACATCGACACCAACATCATAGAGTCTGTTCAGAGCCTCAAGAAGTTCTGCTGCACCCTCTGGATCAGGAACGATGGCAACTGCTGGAGTCAGAAGAGCGAAACCAACCATGTCCCGACACAGTGTTTCAGACAGTATTGAACCTGCTATGCCCGTGATGATGCCCTTTCTCAGAATCTCCATCTTCTCGTCCTTATCGAGGTCTGCAATCTTCTCTTCCTCAGCCGCATAGAGAACTTTCCTGTTCTTTGGCAAACCTTGAACAGGTATCCCATCAAGAACGACAGTTTCTCTGACACCTATGCTCGCTGCCCAGTCTAAGAGGGCCGAGCTTACGTGATACATTCCTTCCTCAGCTATAGGGAGCTCAGTTGTAACAACAAGCAGGTTTCTCTCTTTTGAGCCATAGATTCTGAATGGATGTCGCAGACGGCCGTCCAGAAACACAGCGGCTGACGGCATGTATTTCGACCTTACATGCGCAATCTCTTCCATTTGGAACTGTTCAATGACTGTATTGGCTGCGATTGTGCCTACAACTCCTGCAGACGGGAAACCGCACACGAGGAGCGGGTCCTTCATCTCTATTTCCTTGGTCTGCACAACCTGCGCCTCAGGTGAACCCAGAATTTTGGCCTTGCTATCTTCAGTCATTTCTAAAGAACTCCAGTCAATACCCTTACGCCATTCAATATTAAGATTGAGTTGAATCACTGCGGGAATTGACCGATCAAGTCGATCAAATGGCCAGCTTGGGCTCAAACGAGGATTACTGGTCATGCGAAATGCATTTTGCTTAGTTAGGCAATTGAATTCCGTTGCGTTTCAGTGGTGTCACATCTTGAAGTTTCGCACTGCCAGAATCAAATCACCTCCAATAGTAAAGCTGAGTGAGGTTGCCAGGAAATTCCTTGGTTCCCCTGATTTCCTCAACCTTGGACAGGGTCTGCCGGGCCATATTCCACCGCATCGGTCGTTAATTGCGTTCAGCGAGAGGATTCTGCATCCGGCCGTTCACAGGTATACCCCTGACCAGGGGCACATAGAACTCAGAGAGGAATTGGCCCTCTACCTGCGGAGAACCTCCGGTGTTCACGCAGACCCACATAGCGAAGTGACAATAACTGCAGGCGCAAATCAAGCATTCGCCGGGACTGTGTTGACAATCGTAGGCAAAGGCGATAATCTGATTATACTGTCACCATACTACTTCAACTCAGTCATGGCGGTCCAGCTCGTAGGGGGTAAGGTTGTCGATGTACCCGTTGGAAGTGGGTTTCAACCAGTCTTTGAGGACATAGAGGCAGCAGTGAACAAACGTACTCGTGGAATACTCCTCGTTTCACCAAACAACCCTACCGGCGCCGTGTACAATCGTCAGCTGATTGACCAAGTTGTGGATTTGTGCATAGAACTCGACATCATGCTAATTTCAGATGAAACTTACTCGCAGCTTGTTTACGAAGGATCAACCCACTATAGTCCTCGATCGAGAAAAGACGCACGCGACCATGTTGTTACCCTGGGAAGTTTCTCTAAGGATTTTGGAATGTCCGGCTGGCGAGTTGGTTATCTTGTGGGCCCCTCTTTATTCATTGAGGAGTTCATGAAGGTTCAGGATACAGTAACAATCTGCGCACCAACACCCGGACAGTTCC
The DNA here is from genome assembly GCA_030612365.1 of Candidatus Thorarchaeota archaeon. Classification (GTDB taxonomy): domain Archaea; phylum Asgardarchaeota; class Thorarchaeia; order Thorarchaeales; family Thorarchaeaceae; genus WTCK01. Next base: position 2,898 of record JAUWOA010000041.1, on the reverse strand, counting down.
TTGCCCTTGAGATACTGAAGACTGGGCTTGATGCCGTGGAATCTGAAGTCAAGCGTTTGGGAACTCTCCGCAATTTGGCCTATCTACGGATTGATGAGATTGATGCGCTTGAAACCGTGCGAACCGGCGGCACATTTTACCTTTTCCCGCAAGTTAAGGGTTGTACGGATTCCCATAAGCTAGTCTTGGATATCCTCCAGTCCACAAAGACACTGGTCTTGCCGGGCACCATTTTCGGTGATGCGGGAGAAGGTTACATCCGCCTTTCAATTGGACCGCTAACTCCTGAAGCGATAGATGAGGCTTTTGATAGGCTGGCCAAGTACTTCAATAGCGCCTAGATATTGCGGTATTTCTCCCATTCGAATTCAGTTACAATGAAGCTTTGATATTCCATCCACTCTTCTCGCTTCACCTTCAGATAGGTTTCTACAAGCTCAGGACCAAGAGCCTCTTTCATCAGACTGCATTCTTCAAGCTGATTCAAGGCGTCATCTAGAGTTGCTGGAAGCGTACCTATCCCCAAATCCGTTCTCTCTTCATCTGTGATATGGAATACATCTTCGCTCCTCGGCTCTGGTGGCTTGAGTTCTCTCTTAATACCGTCCATCCCTGCGGCTATCACAGCTGAGAATAAGAGGTACGGATTAGCAGTCGCGTCGGGAGACCGGAGTTCAATCGCTGCCTTGTCACGTGTGTCGAATTGGGGCACTCTGATGAGAACTGTGCGATTTCTAAAACCCCACGATATATAGACCGGAGCTTCATAATGGGGGACAAGTCTTTTGTATGAGTTTACGCTTGGGTTGGCTATGGCTGTGATTGCAGGAGCGTGATGAAGCAATCCGGCAACAAACATCTTGCCAGTTTCCGAGAGATCATCCCCCTTGTCTGTTCCGAACAGGTTCTTGTCCCCGTCCCAGAGCTGCATATGACAATGAAGTCCATTTCCAGCGGACCCTGCAAAGGGCTTGGGCATGAATGAAGCGTCGAGACCATAATTCTGAGTGACCGCTCTGGCGAGATTCTTAAAGAGAAGAACAAAATCAGCCATCCTCTTGGCTTCTGCATAGTCAATCTCAATTTCCTGTTGAGATTCTCCTACTTCATGATGTATCACTCGTGGACGCATGCCATAGTCTTTCACTGCGGAAGCTATCTCGAGCAGAATGTCGGACCCGGGGTTTGTTGGAAATGTGTCGGCATAACCAGCCATATCAAACGGTTCACCATCGGTCGTGATGATATGGAACTCGGGTTCAATCTTAACATCCAGACGGAGGTCGCCGGGAAGGTACCTCTCACAGACAGAATGGAGGACCGCTCTTGTGTCCTTTGGGTAATACTTCTGGTCAGTTGCAGACACCATTTTATCTTTCACAAAGCACATCGCTGCCGCAACACGCTGTGAAGCATAGGGAATCTCAACCAGCGTAGACATGTCAGGTTCAAGACGAAGATCTGATGATTCAACTCTTGAGAGTCCGGTGATTGAGCTACCATCCACGCTTGTGCCTTTCTTGAGATTCGGGTCCTTCTTGAGTTCCTCTATTGTTTCGGTAGGCGTACAGGGTACCGTCATTCCCTTGAGACAGCCCAGTAAGTCAGCGAATCGCAGCTCCACGTATTCAATTCTTTCAGACATTGTCCAGTACTCCTATCCCCAGAGTTCTTTGTACCATGCTTCAGAGTCATTTCCTACCTCAAGCCTGATGGATCCGCTAGCAACACTCACGTCCCCATCATCATTAACCTCGAAGTTGAGAGCAGCAATACGAATCGCATTCTTCTCCAGATGGACGTTGTTTATGTTGCGTGCATGAAGTCGAACAACTCTCTTTCCCCCGTCCATGATTAGAAGTAGATCCTCGTATATGACATTGCACTTCATCTTAAACTTGCTATCCCTCAGGGGACCCATGTGCGTTTGCAGGTTAGTAAATTCAGCCTTGATTTTCTCTGCCTTCATTTCCAGTCACGAGCGAATGCAAAGCTCTGCCACTTATGAATGTCTTTCTATCGTCAATGACTTGTTATAATCCCAAGTCGGAAGACAAAAGACAGTGCATGATACTTGATTATGGGGTCAGCATGCGTAAGGGATTGCATATCGGAACCAGCGGCTGGTCATATGATGATGACAAAGGCTGGCGAGGAGTCTTCTATCACTCTAGGCGATCTCTACTCCAGCAGTATCTTCGCGTATTTCACACAGCGGAGATTAACTCTACTTTCTATGCTCTCCCGACTCCAAGCTTCATCAAGCATCTTGCCAATATCAAGGACAAAGATGTCTTCTTCACAGCCAAATTACCGAAGAAGGTCACGCATGAGCACAGACTGGAACTGAGCGGTGAGGGCGGAGCTGTACTCTCTGATTTCTTTTCGCTCATGGAACCTGTGAAGCATCGTCTTGAGGCGCTATTGATTTAACTACCTCCTTGGGACATCACGAATATGGCAGATGTTGAATCATTCTTCTCTGGGCTCGATGATTCATTTAGGTTTGCAATAGAGTTCCGGCACGAGAGTTGGCTGAACGACCGTGTCTGGAAGCTGCTTGAGGACTATGGCATTGCGCATGTGATTGTGGACGAGCCCAAGCTACCAATCAGTTTGCGAGTCACCACCGACTTCTCATACATTCGCTGGCACGGTTATGGTTCTCGTCCATAGTACAACTATCGATATTCCGTCGAGGAACTTAAAGCTTGGAGACCTCGCCTCAGAGATCTCATGGGACGATCCGAAACAGTTCTGGCGTACTTCAACAATCACTTCAGTGGTCATGCGCCGCTCAATGCTTTGCAGATGCTTAGTCTGATGGAAACTATCAATTCCAGACAGACGATGAAGCTTGAGCGAATGTTGACACACATGTCCGTGACCCAGACCTCA
>JAUWOA010000085.1 GCA_030612365.1 Candidatus Thorarchaeota archaeon | reverse complement strand
CGATGCTGCCAAGTATATTAAAATGGCTCTGGATTCCGGAAAGCATCCCCCGGACTTCATTAACTACATGAAGGACGTTGTAGGGATTAACATCCCAGGAATTGGTCATAGAATCAAGTCCGTTCAGAATCCGGATATCCGCGTTACGCTGCTGAAAAAGTTCGTAAATGAGAATTTCCCTAAGCACCCATACTTAGACTATGCTCTTGAGGTCGAGAAGCTGACCACACAAAAGAGGAATAACCTGATTCTCAATGTGGACGGTTGCATTGGAATCTGTTTCCTTGACCTAATGGAAAATATTGACCTAACCTCTGAAGAAAAACAAGATGTTCTGGACACAGAGGTCTTGAACGGGCTCTTTGTGCTTGGGAGATCAATCGGGATGATGGGGCATATATTCGACCAGAAACGCCAACGTGCTGCGCTGTATCGACAGCCGTGGGATGAGATACTATACGCTTCAAAATGAATGAGTGTGAATGTAATGACAAAGTACGAGAAACTAGTTCCACCCTCAAAGGGAGAAAAAGTTACAGTCAAGGATGGCAAATGGAATATCCCCGACAATCCCATAGTCTGTTGGGTTGAGGGAGACGGCATTGGCCCCGAGATTAGTAAGGTAATGATGAAAATCGTGGACGCCGCAGTAGAGAAAGCATACAACGGGAAACGGAAGTTCGAATGGTTCGAAATCTTTGCCGGCGATAAGGCAAGAGAACTCTATTCCCCTGATGTCACGGACGATGATCTTAAGGCACTCAGCCCTGATGAGCAGAGAATGGCCTATTTGCCTGATGACACACTAAAGGTCGTTCGGGACTACCATTTGGCAATCAAGGGGCCATGCACAACCCCCATAGGTAAGGGATTCTCTTCGATAAACGTTGGAATCCGCAAGTCATTGGGCTTGTTTGTCTGTCTTAGACCCGTGTGGCACATCAAAGGTGTCCCGGCCCCAGTCAAAGATCCCGACGCAATAGATATGGTGATTTTCAGAGAGAACATAGAGGACATATACGCAGGCATAGAGGGCTATCCGGGAACTAAGAGAACACAGAAGCTCATAGATTTCCTCAGAACTGAATGGAATGTGCCAGTAGACTCCGATAGCTTGCGATACTCTGCAGGCATCTCTATAAAACCAATGTCTCCCGAGAACACCAAGCGACTAGTCAGAAAAGCGATTCAATATGCTATTGACAACAAGAGGCGTGTAGTGACCCTCTGTCATAAGGGCAACATCATGAAAGCAACCGAGGGTCAGTTCAGAAACTGGGGTTATGAAGTTGCCATTGATGAGTTTAGAGACCAAATCGTTACGGAAAAGGAACTGAACGACCAGTACGATGGTGACAGGGAGAAAGCTTACGCCAACGGAAAGGTCCTTGTGAATGACCGCATAATGGATGCGATGTTCCAACAAGTGCTTCTGAGACCTCGTGAGTACGAGGTCGTAGCGCTGCCTAACCTCAATGGTGACTATCTCTCAGACCAACTGGCTGCTCAAGTTGGCGGACTCGGGTTTGCCCCAGGTGCAAACCTCAGTGATGATATTTTCTTCGCCGAAGCGACACATGGAACCGCTCCGAAGCATGCCGGAAAGAACCGAATCAACCCGGGTTCTATCACCTTGTCTGCATGTCTTCTGTTGGAACACATGGGATGGAACGAGGCATCAGAGATTATCAAGACAGCAGTTTCCAGAGCAGTCGAGTCCAAGAATGTCACTTACGACATCGCACGGCAACTGAAACCTACAGTGGAGCCAATCTCTACGAGCGCATTTGGAGAAGAGATCATCAAGAACTTGTGAATTCGGAATGTGACAACATACACCAGCGTGGTGTGGTTCTGCAACAGCTTACGAACTTGAATAGGAAACGAGTTGTTAAACTGTGACAGAAACTCCACCACCTGGTCACTCTTATTTGGGTTTTGAACAGGGGCCCATACGACCCCCAAACGAGGCGCATAGCCTCCTCCTGCGTGTGACTAGGAACTGCCCGTGGAACCGCTGCACCTTCTGTCCGGTCTACAAGGGGGCACGGTATTCGAAACGTTCAGTAGACCATCTGAAGAAGGATATTGACTCAGTCTACAGATGTGTGGAAATCCTCCAAGGAATTACCGATGAGCACGATGGCGTACCAATAGCGCAAGTCAGGAGCGTAACTGATAATCTTGATTCAGGGGACTGGGCGGTATTTGATAGCGCCTTTAGATGGTTTAGAGCTGGAATGCGTTCTATTTTTCTGCAGGATGCAGACAGTCTAACATTGCGGCCCTCGGAATTGATTGAGATTCTGAAGCACATTAGAACCCGCTTTCCTTTCGTGAATCGTGTGACATCCTATTCTCGTTCAAGCACAATAGCAAGGATAGATGAGGAGGACTTGAAGGCGATAAAAAAATCAGGCCTAGATAGAGTCCATGTAGGTCTCGAGTCCGGTTCTGACAACGTGTTAAAGCTGGTCAAGAAAGGGGCGACTAAAGCCATTCACGTTAGCGCAGGCCTGAAAGCCAAGAGAGCAGGATTGGAACTCTCAGAATACGTTATGCCAGGTCTCGGGGGAGTACGATTATCAGAAGAACATGCACTAGAAACTGCGGACGCCCTGAATCAAATCAACCCGGATTTCATACGGCTCAGACAGCTGGCAATCCCAATCGTCGCACCACTCTCAAAAGACCTCATGGAAGGACGCTTTGAGAGGTGTTCAGATCCAATGGTAGCAGGTGAGGTTCTTACACTTATTGAGAACTTGAAAGGAATCACAAGTGTTGTCAAGAGCGACCACATACTGAACCTCTTTTCAGAAGTAGAAGGAACTCTCCCCGAAGACAAGGAGAGGATGCTCGAACCATTGAGGGAATTCCTATCCATGGAGTCCGAGAAACAGCGTCTATATCAGATAGGCCGCAGAATCGGAGTCTTTTCTGCCCTAAGGGACATGGAAGATACACAGAGGATGAAGCGCGTACGGGAAATCTACAGATCGTACGGTGTCACTGCTGAGAATGTCGACCACATTGTGAGCGAACTGATGAAGCGTTATATCTGAAGACGAATGCTTGATGCTCTACAGTCCCAAGATGTCACTGATTGGATCAAGGGGCACCCGGTTGAGTTCGAAGCCGATTTGCTCAGAGTCCAGGCCCATTGCCAACCCCAAGATTTGAGTAATGAATAGAGCGGGTAGCTCTAACGATTCATCATTCTCATCCTTGATACCAATCGCCTGCACATCAAACTGGGTGTGACAGGCTGGACAGTTGGTGACAACACAGTTGGCTCCTGCCTCTTTGGCAGATTTCATCTTTTCCCTCAGGATTTCTGTCGCAATATCCTCGTTTGCTATTAGCAGAGGTGAACCGCAACACTTCAGCTTCAGTCCCCAAGAGACACTCTTTGCACCGGTGAGTTCCAGAAGCTCGTCGACCTTGCCCGGAAGCTCCGGGTCGTCAAATTCTGCAACATTTGACGGACGAATGAGGTGGCACCCAGGATGGAACGCAATCTTCAGCCCATCCAAGGGCTTGACTATCTTCTTTGCAATCTCATCCTTCAGATCATACAGTACTTCAACGAAATGACGTACCTTGACCTTCCCTGTGTACTCGAGTCCAAGACCTAACAACACTTTGTTGACTGCCTTGAGCTGTTTCTTATCGTGAAGAACATGAGCAGTATCCTTCAGGGAGCCGAAACACCCGTTGCATGGAGTCACTATGTCGTGTCCACGCTGTTCTGCAAGAGCCAGATTCCTGCCGCCCATTGACAACCAGCTGTGCTCATCGATGGATTTCAGGACGACTGTGCCACAACAAGAGGCACCGTCGAAGTCGATGAGCTTGATACCTAATTCCTTTGCTACTGCACGCATGGAGGACTCGTAGTTGTTGAAACGACTTGGTATGGCACATCCAAGAAAGACTTCGTAACTCTGAGTCATCTCACATGCCCTCCTGCAGCTTGAGCAGCTTGGTCTTGTTCAGCATCTTCTTAGTTTCTGAAACGTCTAGCTCGGGAACATCATCAAGACCCAAGTCCTCGCGCTCCCATTCTGTTGGACTATACAGTTTCCCGACATCGTAGAGAGCTTTGGCTGAGGTCACATAGCCTGACGGAGCTATGCCCTTCCTGTAAGCCATGTTCTTGAGACCGAATAAAATGTCAGTGATATCAATGCCCTGAGGACACCGCTCTTGACAAGTGTAGCAGGTCGTGCAGAGCCAAATCATGTCAGTCTGGAGAACCTCCGTCAAGCCAAAGACAAGCATCCTCATTACTTCATGAATCTGAATGTTCACCTTATCCGAAACAGGACAACCTGCACTGCACTTGGCACACTGGAAGCACGTAGTGAGATCTTGACCGCCAGTAAGCTTGCAGACCTCAGCTGTGAACTTCGGATCCAGGGCCTTGAATTTCTTACTTTCAAATGATTTGAATTGGCCCCAGGACTCGGTCATGTCTTACCGCCCCCTCTGTCTAAGTGGACTTGGTCCAATCTTCTCAACCACTTTCGAGAGTTCCTTGACCGTCTCGGCGTAGATAGAACCTTCACTCGCACTGATCTGAGTGAACTGCAGGCGCTCGGATTCGAGTCCTGCCTTCTCGATTATCTTCTTGGCAATGGCAAACCTGCGCTCGAAGCTGACATTACCATCTACATAATGGCAATCCCCGAAATGACAACCGGATATCCACACCATATCCGCCCCCAGCCTGAAGGCTTCTAGCATGTGAGTGACACTCAACCGTCCCGTGCACATCACACGTATGTCCCGCACGGTAGTTGGTTGCTGCAGTCGCGAAACTCCTGCTTGATCGGCCCCAGCGTAAGTACACCAATTGCACATTATCGTAAGAATCCGCGGCTGATTGGCCGGCACATCCTTGAGGGCTTCTCTAATCTGTGAGAGAATCTGATCGTCAGTGAAATGCTTCATGGTGATGGCTCCCGCTGGACATCCTGCGGCACACTTGCCACACCCCTGACAGAGAACGGGGTTGGAAACCGCATAATCATGACTGCCATCTCCAGGAACCACCTCTATCGCGTTGTAGACACAGTTGATTTCGCAAGTTCCACAGCCCACACAAACCTCTGGGTCAACGACTGAAACTATGGCCTCTGCCTTTCGGATACCTTTAATCAGTGGAATCAATGCCCGCCCAGCAGCACCCTGACCCTGGACAATCGACTCCTGTATTGTCTTTGGTGCTGTGGCTGTTCCAGCAACGTATATGCCGTCAGTCTGGAAGTCAACTGGTCTGAGCTTGGGATGCGCTTCCATAAAGAAGCCTGACATGTTCAGAGAGAGCTTGAAAAGCTCTGAAACCTTCTTGTTGGACGTTCGTGGAACCATCGCAGTTGCAAGGATAACATGATCCACGTCCATGAACAGCTCAGCACCAAGCACCTGATCGAGAACGTTCACCCTCAACGCCTTGCCCGAGTCCTTCTTCCCCTTCTTAACTTCTGGGGGTGCGTCCTTATCGAACCTAACGAATACCACTCCTTTCTTGCGAGCCTCTCGGTACCTATCCTCACCATCGTATGCAACTCTCAGATCTCTGTAGAGATGGAATACTCTGGAACTAGGATGCTTCTCAAGAAGTTCTAGCGTGTGCTCCAATGCGATTGTGCAGCAGATGCCAGAGCACCAAGTTCTTGCGCCATCAAGGGTCTCATCCTCACGCGATCCTGCACAATGAATGACTGCAAAGGTTTCTCCCTCGTTGAAGCCGCCCTCTGTAGCGAGGCGACTGTTGAACTCAAGCTGTGTCATCACCTCAGGCAGCTTGTGCAGACCGTAGAGCCCCTTCTCTTCGAGCTGAACAGCACCAGTGGCGACTATGACTACTCCGACTTTCAGCTTCTGTTTCTTCTTCCCGGTCTTGACTACGACAGCGAAATCGCCAATTGCACCCATTGCTTCAACGACCTCGGAGTTGAGCATCAGTTTGATGTTCTCGTTACCAGTGATTTTGGATTCGTACTCCTTCAGTATCTTAGCACTTGGTGTGTGGTCAAAGTTGACGGTGCGGTGCTCCTTGACAAGACCACCAACTGCCTCATCTTTCTCAACCAAATACACCTTGAAGCCCTTGTTGGCTATGATGTCTGCGGCAGCCATTCCGGCAACACCAGCTCCGATAACTAGAACGGATGGCTCGATTTGTGTCGATGCTTCTTCTTGTGGCGCAAGGAGTGCTGATCTAGCAACCGACATTCTCACAAGGTCCATTGCCTTGGATGTTGCTTCGTCCTTTGCACCCTGATGAATCCATGAGCAGTGCTCTCTGATGTTGGCAAGGTCGAAAAGATACTTGTTGAGACCTGCCTCTTCGATTGTGGCTCTGAATAGGGGCTCATGGGTTCTTGGTGTGCATGAGGCCACAACAAGCCTGTTGAGCTTGTGCTCTTTGATTGCATCAATAATAACGACTTGAGAGTCAGATGAACATGAGTAGAGGAGATTCTCGGAATACACCACATTGGGCAATTTGCCTGCAAATTCCGTTACAGCAGCAACATCAACTGTGCCAGCGATATTTGTTCCGCACGAGCAGATTATGACGCCTATTCGTGGCTCTCCAGCCATTAGTTCCAAATCCTCCCCACTCAACGCCTCCGACTCGGAAGCATCTGGCACAATTATATCCAGAACCGCTAGAGAGGCCGCCGCGCTGCCTTGGGCAACGGAATCAGGAATATCTTTCGGACTGTCACAAGCGCCGCACATGTACACACCCGGCACACCGGTCTCGGAACTGACTATGCCAGGTCTCTTTGACTTGATGAAGCCGTATTCATCGACCTCTATTCCAAGCTGGGCAAATAACTCGGAGTTTTTGGATGACACCATCGCGGGACACAGGACAACTAGGTCATACTTGTCTTGCAGAACCTCATGTCCCTTAGCGTCACTGTGCTTGACTAAGAGATCGCCAGTGCCAGCGTTCTCGATTATCTCGCTGGGCAGACCCTTTACGAAGTTGATCTCGTACTCGGTTTCTGCTCTTATGAGAAACTCCTCGAAACCCTTGCCGAAGGCGCGAAGGTCGTTGTACAGAATGTCAATGTGGACCTCAGGAGTGTGCTCTTTAGTTATGATTGCCTCTTTGGTGGCGTAGGTACAGCATATCCGCGAGCAATAGGCACAATGGTTCACATCACGAGACCCTACACACTGGATGAACGCAATTCTATGAGGTTCGCGTCCGTCTGACGGGCGCATGACGATTCCTCCAGTGGGTCCGCTTGCTGAAACCATTCGCTCGTACTCGAGCGCAGATACAACGTTAGGGAAGCGACCATAGCCATACTCGGGCACGACTGCAGGATCGAGTAGCTCAAAGCCGGTAGCTACAATGATTGAACCCGCATTGATCTCGATTGTTTCGTCGCGTATATCGAAGATGATGGCTTCAGCCTTGCAGGTCTTGACACAGGTCATGCACTCGATGCAGTTCTCCATGTCTATTGTGGCAACATTCGGAACCGCTTGCGGGAATGGAATGTAAGCTGCCTTCCGCATCTTGAGACCTTCGTCATACTCATTCAAGACCTCAATCGGACAGACCCTTTGACAATCGCCACATCCTGTGCACTTCTCGATATCCACGCGACGTGTGTGCTTGAGCACCTTGACGTTGAAATCACCCTGCTTGCCAGAAACCTCTGTTACCTCAGAGTAGGCAAGAATTTCGATGTTGGGATTGCGCGCACAGTCCACCATCCAGGGGCCCTGAATGCACATACTGCAGTCCAGAGTTGGGAAGGTCTTGTCCAATTGGGACATGTGCCCTCCGATGGAGGGTTTTCTCTCCACCAAATATACCTTGACTCCCATGCCGGCAAGGTCCAATGCAGCCCGCATGCCTGCGATTCCTGCGCCGATGATAACAACTGGTTTTGCTGCAGCCTCTGCCATTTCAGCGTTTACTCCGCGGGTTGATGAGCCGTTCGTCTGTAAAGCCAGTAAAAACGTTTATTGTCGGGCCATGTATTGCTCGCAATCGGATTGCATTCGATTGGCGCCAATTTACGATATTGAAGAATCAGGACCAGTGGGACTTAATATTACGTGGATAACATATTAGAGCTATGAAAGCCACCCGGCTGTACACCCGAGTCTATCTGTCGAGAATCCGGGAACGCTGTCCGGTGTGTGCGGAAGCGCCAGGCTGTCTGGAATTGACTGAGAAGGATGTTCAAGCCCTCATGCAGGCAGTTCAGGAGAAACCACGTTCAGTGCATGGCGCCTGATTGAGCCTCATAAATAGTCATGAGCCCTGGCGATTCTCGCAGTATCTATTCCATCTACTGGGCAGATTTGAATAACTATTGTTAAAGAATAGG